>CAZMJH010000057.1:0-7090 GCA_964566595.1 uncultured Candidatus Poseidoniales archaeon | reverse complement strand
ATTTACATTTTATAATTCAATTACTCCAGATCAATTTACCAATTTAGATTGTTTTGTTGGAGAATTTTGGTATGGGTTGTCTGATAATCAAAACACAAAAATAATTCAATTTTTAAATGATGGAAAGGGATTAATAATGGGGGGCCATTCATGGTATTGGTCATATTCAAATAGTGATGTTGCTCATAATTATCCAGGTAATAAAATCTCTCACACTACAGGTCTGTTTGTGTCTACACATTCAGGCTCATCTCAAATAACTCTTGAAGAAATCCCTCCCCATCGTTGGCATCGAACAATTCCAGCGGTTGAGGCCTTAGAAAAACATTTCACTACCGGGCCACCAATTCCCACTTCAGAATCCGAAATGATTGAAAATACAATTTCCCGTTCCACTGCAATGTTAACTCTCGACTTCATTACATTTTGGATGCCATTACGAAGTATGGTAAATGTAACTGGATGGATTGAGATATCTGATAATAATGAATATGATCTGAATTCAGACCCCATCCAAAACGTACTTCTTGCAATTCAAGAAGGGCTTTATCTTCGATTACCCGCCAACGAACTCATCTCTCATCCTAGTTCCATTGATTTTCCAGGTTCAGTACCATCATCAGCACCAAGAATAATAAAAAATATTAGTGTAAATGGCGATTATATTGGTTTACCAAGCGGTTTTGGATATTCAGGTGCACGTGCTCATGGTATGATGAGTACCGGATTATATGCAGCTCCGGGAGAGGTCATTAACATCATAGTTCCAAATACAATTATTAATCAAAATGTTCGAATTCAGATAGGAGGCCACACTGATTCACTTTGGGGTAAAGATTATCTTGATAGACACCCAAAAGTATCAAGAATATGGGAAATAGATGCTCTTACAATGGAAGTTGGCAACACTTTTGGTGGATTAATTTATATCACCTTCCCACCGGACTCAATTTTTGGTATAATTAATTTAACCATTGAAAATGCGATTGAAGCGCCTCATTATATTCATGGAATTACTACTGAAAACGAATGGAATTCATCCATTAAAAATCATCCTGCTCCATGGGCAGAACTCCAAGGAGAAAAATTTATTTTAACCGTTCCTTCTTCATCAATTCGTAATTTGGGGGATCCAGTAGAACTTCTTGAGTGGTGGGATACTGCATTACAAATGCAACACAATCTTAGTGGATATTTACCCTGGACTCGTGTGGAAAGAGCAGTGTTTGATGTTCAAATAAGTGCAGGATGGATGCATTCTGGCTATCCCTTTATGGCACATTTAGCTAGTGTTCCAAATGTTGTAGATAAAAATCATATGGCAACCCAAGGGGATTGGGGAATGTTTCATGAACTTGGACATAATCATCAATGGATGGCATCAACATTACCAGGAAATACGGAAACCACGTGTAATTTATTTTCTGCTTATATTATGACCGAATTAGTGGGCATTGATCTTGGCGCAGGACATAGTGCAATGAATGATGTTAATCGGCAATCAAGAACTGAAACTTATTTTAATGCAGGAGCACAGATTTCTCAGTGGAGTGTGTGGACAGCATTAGAAACACACATGATGATTCAAGAAGCATTTGGTTGGAATATTTATACTGAAACTTTTAGACATTATTACAATTCATCACTACCACAACCCACAAACGATGCAGAAGAATATAATTCTTGGGCAGCACGAATTTCTAATGAAACAGGAATGAATTTAGTGCCCTTTTTCCGTGCATGGGGATTACCAATTAATGATATAACGTTCAATTCAGTAAGTAGTTTACCGGTGTGGAACACAGATCCGTTACGTGGGTGGGTTTATGATTATGATTCAATATTACGTAACGTAATAACAACAAATATCTCCTCTTTATCTGCGGATTTAGAATGGGAAACTTATGATAATGGTACAGATGTGAATTTTACTGTGTGTTGGGGGTTATTTGATGGAGGGATTGTGAAAACCGCTTGGAACTCATGTTTAGAAACCGGGCAGGCAAATGTTGGTTTCGATAGTCAACACATAAACGATTTAGTATCTAGTCAAACATATTATTGGAGAGTTTTAGGGGAAGGAGCAAGTGGAGATACATGGACAGATGTAGTTTCTTTTAACACCTTATAATTTTCATTAAAAATATCATTCTTAAAATAGAAATAAATTATTTACTCAAAAATAATTAAGCAAATGGCGAAAGGCTATACTCGGTATGATGGCAGAAGCAGTTGATGGCAAGCGTCAAACCTTACTGCAGCGGAAGTAGCAGACGGTGAATCATATCATCGCGCCCTCTATCATGATGGAGATGTTGAACAGCCTGCTAGTTGTCTTATCTATATATGCAATAAAAGTCTACATTCATTACCCCATGAATAATATATGATGACTAGGAATAAGAAAATGAAATCAGTATGTTTACTCGGCCAAGATTATTGCCAATTTTTGTATTAACAATTTTATTTGGTTGTATTATATCAACTATTGTTGATTATAATGAAACACCCAATCAAGAGATTTTAATTAAATCAAAAGTAAATACCTCAGGAAGAAGTTCTCCGGACCTTGTTGTGGATTATCTTTCAGCATCATGGACTTCTGCCGATGCCGGCGACTCCAAAAGTGTTAGTGTACGTATTAAAAATGAAGGTGATGCTTCTTCAGGATCATTTGATTGGGCCATTTATCTTTCAACGGATACTTCTATCACTACCAATGATATTGAACTTGATGAGTGGTACCAATCAAGTATTTCTGCTGGAAGTACTCGAAGTTATACTAAGTATGTAGATATCCCTCTTACTATCACAGGAGCCCGTTATTATGTAGGTATGATTGTTGATATTAATACAGATGTATCTGAATCAGATGAAAATAATAATGATGATTATGATTCTGGAAGGGTCACAATATATGAATCACCTGACCTTACCGGAAAGAATTGTAATGCACCAACAATAGGAGTAGTAGGAGATTATCTTGACTCTTCAATTTCTGTTACATTTGAAAATGATCCGGGGGGCTCTTATATTGCATCATCAGGATCATTTGATTGGGCAATGTATTTATCAACAGATAATACAATTACAACCTCTGATACTCAAGTAGGCAATGATCAGTCTAGATCAAGCATCAATGGGGGAAGTACTGGAACAGATTCACTTTCAACTTCTAATCGTATACCCTCTAGTCTTAATCCTGGAAATTATTATTGGGGGTTCATAGTCGATATTGATGATGATGTATCCGAATCTAATGAAAACAATAATGCCTACGTTTGTAATCAAGTGTATATTGAAGATGATCTTCCTGATATTTTTGCTGATAGTGTTGGAACTTCAACTTCCTCAGTTGTAATGGGAGATACAATTACAGTGACTTATAGAATTGAAAATTTAGGAAATGATTACACTGGCTCATTTTATTGGGAACTTTATCTTTCAACTGATACAACAATTACCACCAATGATATATTTGTAGATGAATTTTCAGTTTCCACTATTTCTGCCGGGTCATATAAGTCCGGGTCTCAGTATAGCGTTTCTATTCCCCTAGGAATTAATGCAGGATATTACTATCTTGGAATGATTGCAGATAGTAGAAGTAGCGTAACCGAACTTGATGAGAGTAACAATGTCGTTGCAGATACTGGTCGAATAGACATCGAAGAAATGGCTGATATTGTTCCAACTACATTTTCAGGGCCATCTTCCGCCATGTCCGGAGATCAAGTTGGAATAGATTGGAGAATAGATAATGATGGAGACGATTCAACAGGGTGGTTCTATTGGGAAGCATACATTTCTACAGATCCATCTATCACGACAAGTGATACAAAATTAGGGTCATCCCAACAAGTTTCTAGTGTTAGCGCGGGATCATATAGAACAGGAACTTACAATGTAAATCTCCCCTCAAGTATTTCATCTGGCACATATTATTTTGGAATTATTGTGGATACAACAGACCGTGTTGATGAAGGGGATGAAACAAATAATATTCTTACAGGAAATCAGATATCAATTTCAGATCCGGATTATGATCTTGAAGCTTCTTCAATTAGTTTGACAGGGATTACTTCAGTTTGTTTAGGGGGTACATTTGATTTGAGTGTTTCAGTTACTAATCTTGGTAATGATTATGCCGGATTTCATTACTATACTGTAATGCTTTCTTTGAGTAATACTGCTTCATCAATTTATTCAGGAACAAACCTTGGATCAGCATATGGTTATAGCGGAGTTGCATATTATACAGATAATGTACAGGCTACAGTTCCTACTTCAATAACACCCGGAACATATTACGTAGGTTTAATAGTTGATTCTGCAAATAATGTAGATGAGACTGATGAAAACAACAACCTAGTAGCAACACAAAGTAATGGTCGACTAACAATCATTGATTGTAAGCCAGAATTATCTTCTTCTAGTATTAATGGGCCGAATATAGTTATTAGAGGAGAAGATGTTCAACTAGATTATCAAGTAATGAATTCAGGAGATGTTGATGCAAGTAGTATTTCTGTAGAATTTTTCATTTCATCAGACACTCTTATTACGACATCTGATATATTCATTGGTTCAACAATTATTAATTCATTAACACAAGGTCAGAGCTTATCTTTATCAATAGATCTTACAATCCCATCTAATCTTGGAAACGGTTGTTGGTATTGGGGGATTATTATTGACCCAAACGATTCAATTGATGAGGAAAACGAATTAAATAATGCGGCATCTTCTTTTCAAGAATTTTGTACAGAGCAAGCAAATTTACATATTGTATCTGTAACATCCCCTTCACCTATAACAAGTGGACAAACTTTAGACATTACTTTTGTTATTGGAAATGAAGGAGGGATTGATGTAAATGGATTTTATTGTAGTGTTTTGTTATCAATAGATGTTTTATCCGGAACTGATGATACACAAGTTAGTACATTCTATGTTGACGAGTTATTAGCTGGGACCTCTACTGAAGTGATGCATAGTATTACAGTTCCAGTAGGGCATATTGGACAATTTCATTGGATTCTTTTACTAGATATAAATAATGATGTAAGTGAAGAACATGAAGATGATAATTATGAAGCCTCCGATATTTTTACTATAGAGGCGCCATCAGTTGATTTGTTTGCCACCTTTGTAGAAGGACCAGTAATGGCTGAACCAGGCCAAACTATTACAGTTGAATGGGGAGTACATAATCTTGGGACCGAATCACTTGGTTTGGAAGTTGAGATTTGGCTTTCTTCAAATCAACAACTTAGTGTAGACGATATCCGGATTGATGAAATAATTATACCATTACTTGAAGGAGGTTCATTGATAGCAAATGAACAGGTGATTAGTTTAGGTGAAAATTCAATTGGAGAATGGTGGTTTATTTTATCAATAGATCCTAATAATGAACATGATGAAGATGATGAAGTGAATAATATTTTTATAAGCAATACTACAATTATTATTGATGAAAATATCCCTCCACAAATTAGTAATGGATTAAGTGGGTGTAATAACCCAAATACAGATGGAGAATTTGATGTGGATGCCGCAGGCACAATGTCTTCAGCAGCATATCTTGGAATAGATCCTTACAAGACAGTGAATGGTTGTTTAGTTGGAAACGATTTAATAGATTGGTATTCTTTTATTTTAATACAAGGAAATAAAACAACAATAGCATTTAGTGGTGAAGGAGCAGAATTAAAGATTAGTATTTTATTAAATAATGAAGTAATTGACTTGGGGATTATTGATGGAGAAATAGATCTTATTACATTCGAAGTATTAATTTCCGAAACAGATGTTTTAGATGAATTATATTATTTAAAAATAGAAAGAAATACACAGACAAATAGTGGCCCTTATAAATTACTAATTGTGACTGATAATGCTAGTGTACAGACAGATGTTATACCTCCTACAGCCCCCACTTTAACAATTTCTAATGAATGGTACAATAATAATGAAATTTTAATTGATTGGCTTCCATCAAGTGATACAGGTTCAGGTATTGCTTACTATGAAATTCGTATAGGAGGGGGATTATGGGCCCAATTAGAAGAGAAACCATCTAATTTAAACACATCATTTCTTTCTGATGGCAAACATTCAGTTGAATTACGTGCCGTGGATGTCGCAGGTAATGAAGGGGAAGTGAATGCAGCATGGCTTCGTATCGATAGAACGGCACCATTAGTGATTGCTGAACAAATTGGAACCCAATTTGCCGGGCCTCCTATTTTGTTGTTAGATATTCAAATAAATGATGGTGAAGGAAGTGGGCCATATTTAATTGAATGGACAATGGACAATATTACTTGGTTTGAAACTGAAGAAAGTGGAATATTTACTTTACCTGATTGGTCTATTGAAAGTTTACAAATTAGAGTAATAGATGGTGCAGGTTTAGAAACAATTGTAATCATAACAATAGTACCACCAGAAAATGTAGATATAGATCAAACAGAAAGCATTGAGATGGAAGGAGAATCAAATAATATATTTCCTAAAATTTTGTTATTTACAATGATAATTGTCAATTTAGGACTTGCAATATTTTGGAAATATAAAAAACAAAAAGAAGAAACAAATGAAGAGGAAGCAATTAATCAAGAATCATTAAATATTGAAATTTTTGAGGGATATGAATGGACGGATCATGATGGACATAAATGGTATAGAGTACAAGGTTCAGAAGATGAATGGAGTTTATGGGATTCTGAATCATGAAATTTATTCAATAGTTTGTTTATATTCACCAACAGTCATTCCTGCAAGTTTTGCTTTTTCTAACTCTTTTGCAGACTCCCATGCTGATGCCGCATGAAGTTCCGATAAGAAATCAAGATGCCCGGGGCTAGTTACTACCATTACATCATCAGCAGTCATTTCATCAGGCGAAGAATATCCACAAGATTCACACAACATATACACTTCTTTTTCTAATATTTTGACATAATTAGCGACACGTTGAGCCGCAGCATCAACATCAAGAGTACGTTGCAATGAAGGATTTTGGGTTGCAATACCAGTAGGGCACCTATTTGAATTACAATCTAACGCTTGTATACATCCTAAT
>CAZMJH010000056.1:0-7136 GCA_964566595.1 uncultured Candidatus Poseidoniales archaeon | reverse complement strand
GGGATTAGAATCAGTAATTACTTACTTGCATAGGGATAAAATTCCTTTGTTAGTTGTAATTCCAGATTCTAATAAATCAGCTTGTTCTATGGCTATAACTTTGAGAGAAAAAATGAGGTTAACACGTCAAAATTCTTTGGAGAATAAATTAAATGAGGGTTTTGCAGATCTTTTAATATTCACACTAAAAGGAACTCCTGCAGATTGTGCCTTGTTTGTTGATTTTTCAAAAGGAAGCGATTTATTAAATAATTTAAATCCAATCTTTGGATTAAGTGGAATAAATTATGGTGCAAACTTGAGTCATGATGTGTTGCATAGTGGAACTGTTGGAGGAGCACGCCAAATGGCAATGAATGGTTTACCAAGTATGGCTTCAAGTTATTGTGATTATACAGGTAAAGACATGGATGAAGCTGTTAAACTAACCGCGAATTTTTGTAAGAAATTATGGAACAAAAAAACATATTTAACACCTATAGAAAAGGCTTTTTCTAATGCTGAATTATTTTTAAATTTAAACATACCTAAGAATTGGAATGGTAAGGTTAAACATGGAAGTTTGGGAATAAGAGATTATGATAATGCATTAAGGATAGAAAATATAGAAACTAACACTGAGTACGATGTTAGTTTTGCAGGACCTAATATAATTGAGCAAGATATAGAAGGATCTGATGTAACTCATATCAATTCTGGAAACGCATCTCTTTCTTTGATGCCATCGTGGCCATTTTTACATGCAAGGTATCCAAATAAAGAGTTATTATTTGCATTGGAGGAATTATCGAACTCAGAATTAATTGAATGGTTTAATTAATCTAGATAGTGATGTAATATTGCGATTACACTATGTCCTTGAATCCATTTTTTACCAACAGATATTTTTTTTACTTCCGAAAGAATTACCAATTCTCTTTCATTAAATGGCTGATCATCAGAGATTACAAAACCTATTTCATTTTGGAAATCAATTTTTGAGTTTATATTTGTTCCACTTATATCTAAATGATAAGGGAATATTCCTACATTCTGCCATTCTAAAAGAGTTTCAGCAAGTGTTCCTTGACCATGGTAAAAACCATTACCGATTTCTTTTTTTATTCCAATGGGGGGTAATGGTTTTTGAAGTATTTTTGACAAATGCCCCGCTATGCTGCGTTCATCAGAATGTACACCTTTTGCTTTTGAACCATCAATCCAGATTCTTCTTGGTGGTTTTTCTCCACCTTGAAGGTGTAGAATGACTTCAACATCTTCCCGAATTCCATGCGATAAGAATAATGATGTGTTCACTGACCTTAAAAGAACATCTAATCTTCCACAAGAGCCTGCTAAATCATTGAGATTTAATTTGCCATGACTTGGAACTCTATGCCCTATTAATGCAAATTTTTTACTAGGCATTAAGACACCTACATTGAAAGGTCATCCAAATCGCCGGATTTCATCATTTTACGCATTTGTTTAGACATTTTCCTATTTCCTTGAATTCCCTTCATCATTTTACGACTCTTATTCCATTGTGCAATTAATTCTCTTACATTTTTCTCTGTTACTCCGGAACCTCTCGCAACTCTTTTTATTCTTTCAGCCTTCAATATTTGAGGATTGTTTTTTTCATTTTCAGTCATTGAGTCCATGATGGTACGATATCTTTCTAGATTATCTTGCATTTCTTCTTTTTGTCTTCTACTCATTTGACCCATCCCTCCAAACATTCCTGCTGGTAAATATGAAAGAAATTTATCTAGTGTGCCGATTTTTGACATCATATCCATTTGCGTATACATGTCATTAAGTGTAAATCTCCCACTCATCATTCTTTGAGTTAATCTCATCGCTTCGATTTCATCCATATCTTCAGGAGCAAGGTCAATTAATCCTTGAATATCTCCCATTCCTAATAAGCGACTAATAAATCTGTCAGATTCAAATTTTTCAATATCTGTGACATTTTCACCTTCTCCAGTAAATAGGATTGGAGAACCAGTTGTGGCAACAGCAGATAATGCTCCCCCTCCTCTGGCTGTACCATCTAGTTTTGTTACTATAACTCCCGTAACATCAACTAAATCGTTGAAAGAAGCAGCTACAGGGCCCGCAGCTTGTCCGACCTGTGCATCAATAACCAGTAACCTTTCTGTGGCATTTACTAAATCACTCATATCCTTTAATTCTTTTACCAGATCTTCATCTAATTGATGCCTTCCCGCTGTGTCTATTATCAAAATATCAACATTTGAATGAGCAGCAATACCCCTTCTTACAATATCTACAGCATCATCACATTCAGGATCCCCAAAAACTTCTACCTTACTTTTTTCAAGTAATTGAGAGAGTTGGGCGTAGGCTCCTGGCCTATGGACATCTGCTTCAATTACAGCAACTTTTGCCTGCATCTTACTAGACCACCAATTAGCTAATTTTGCAGTAGTTGTTGTTTTACCTTGGCCGTATAGTCCAACCATCATTATTGTTTGTTCTCGAATTGGAATCTCTTTTGCAGGACCTAATAATCTTACTAATTCCGTATAAAGAATATTCATTGCATGTGTTTGAAGTGTTATTCCTGGGCGTAATTCTTCTTCCTGCATTCTCATTGCCAATCTTTCGGTCAAATCTTTAGTTTGACGTACATTAAAATCAGCCTCTTGGAGAGCCCTTCTAAGGGACCGAATCATTTCTTGCAATTCTGCATCATCAAGTTTCCTTTTTCCTTTAATTTTTGCAAGTGCAGAAAAAATTCCTTTACGAAGCCCTTCGAGTGCCATTGTGTTTCCTAAGGCATCCCCTCTTTCAAACCAACGGCTGTGGGACCTCTAATTTTAGTACATCATTAGAAAATTTAGCTGATGTATTTTCAACATCAACTGGATGTGATAATTCAATTGTATTTTCTCTATCATTAATTCCTACAAATAATATATTTCCTTCTGCCCTTAAAGATAAATCTTCTTTTAGGGCTCCTGCAAGGTGTAATTTTACTGTACTATTGTCTCCTCTATCTTCAATTAATTTTGCTCTTCTAAGATTTACAGGCAAATTATCACTAATTTGATGAACTTCCATATCTTTAGGAAATGAAATATATTTCCCATGTAATATTAACCCCATCTCTTTTAATGAAACTATTCCATGGACATCAGATTTTCCCAACTCAACCTTTGCAATATTATTTTCTTTAAAAAAATCCAATAGTTCAATTACATATTTTTCTTCTATCAAACGCCTCGATTTAAAAAATTCGTGTTCCAAATCAGGAGTTAGTCTGTTGATTATTATCCCGTTAATTGAAATATTAAATTCTGACAATTGATTTGCAGCACGTATAGTTTCAGCAACGCCCATTGATTCAGGGATAGTTACTAAAGTGAAACGAGTAAGTTTCGGATTACTTATGATTCTTCTGATGTGTGCAACTCTTTTACTAAATCGCTCTAATTCTTCTTTTATTGCTTTTTCTTGTTTATTACCAAAAAGCATAGATCTAATTCCACCCATTGCTCTAAACATTTTCAATGCTTTTGCCGTCCAAAATTCTAATAATTCTGGCAGTGATAAAAAACGAATTGTGTGCCCTGTTGGGGCAGTATCAAATATTACTAAGTCATATTCAGTATCTTCTACATAACGCAATAATTGATCAAATGCTAATGCTTCATCTAAACCAGGCAACATTAATTGAGCAGTATCAAGCCCTGAAACATCTTCTTTTAATTCTTCTAATTCCTCATTTTGGGCCATAAATGGCCCTAATCCTGAACTAGAATCCTCTAATACAGAGGAAAGAGTAGGCATAACATTTTCAAGAGTTGCCTCTAAATCTAATTCCAAACCCCATAAATTATCAATCCCTTCAACTTTTGTCGGAGTGTTATTTAGTTTAAAACCCAAAGAGTCGCTTGTACTATGTGCAGGATCACTTGAAACTAAAAGTGTACGAATGCCACAATTTGCCGTCCAGATTGCAGTTGAACACGCTGATGTCGTTTTACCGACACCCCCTTTTCCACCAAACAACCACAATTGCCCCATCCTGCAACCCGTACATTCTAGTGTGAATAGTCCTTTAGCCCTTTTCACTCACATCAATATTAAATTTAACTTATGGTGAGAGGTTAATATGAGTGGCCAATTAGAACTTAATATTGCATTTACTTGCGGTTTAATTGGAATGGGTGTTGGATGGAAATGGGGTTTAAAACAAATTGCGGGATTTTATGACACTTCTTCAGCAGTAAAACATATTATGTTTGGACTTGTAATCGGAACAATATATGCCTTGATTTCTGATGAATTAGTATTTAGGGATTATTTGTTTTTTATTAGATTAGAGCAAGAATTAGCAATTATGCCTTTTTTAATTGCAATATTATTGAGTATTTCAGGATCATTATTTGTTATGTTGATTTTAACTAGAAAATCTATTTTTGCAACAAAATCAGGACCCACCTCTGGTTGGTGTTTAGGATTGGGGATTGGTGCAATGTTTTCTGCTAGATTTTCTTATTTAGTATTAGATTCTCAAATGTATGGATTAAGTATGTTGGGATTTACTCACATTCTTGTTTTAGTTTTTATGTTGCCTCTATTTGAAGGCTCTATTTGTTGTTATCAAGGAACTTTATCTGCAAAAGGGCTAAGGCTAAAATCAACTATTAATGCTTCATTTGGCCGTTTTTTCTTTTTAATGATGATACCCGCAATAATTGTCGAATTAATCTGGTGGGTAATAATGATACCAATAATTATGTTGATGTATAGGAAATCTGTTACTGATTGGATTCCACAAACAATGACGCAAGATGCAAAACGCAGGTATAGGAGAATTATGGCAGATAATTTGCGAAGGAGTAAAAAATCATCAAAAATTAATGATTTTAGTGAAGAGTAGATTCACGCAACTGTTATGGGGCAACATTGCTACGTGCCGTCAATGGCACGCTGTCCGTATTGCATGTCCCCAGTTTCTAAGTTCGATGAAATTTGTAGAACCTGTGGAAGAATTATGACAGGTTCTGCTGGTTCTGCACAAAGAGTTACAGGACAATTCGATAAAGGTGCATATTCAGGTGGTGCGATTTCTGGTGCGGCTCCCCAAATGATGCGCGCACCCCAAAAAATGAGGACAAGTAGGCGAAGAAGAAAAAAGGGAAAATTAGGAAAATTAGTTTTTGTAGCAGCTATAGCGTGTATTTTTGTATTTACTCCTGCCAATCAATTAGCAATGAGTCAATGGTCTAATGTTTCAAATCAATTGTTGCAATTAACAGCACCAGTATATCCTATGGAGTCAACATATACAGTAGATAGAACATTTACTATGGATAATAAGGATGATATTGAACATACTTTCAAGTATAGTTTTGCAGTACCTAAAGATCGTACAGCTAAGAGTATGAATGAATTTTTATGGCAAGGTGAAGAAGGCCCAGAATTAGCAAAAAACATTCAAGACATACTTTCTATGACAATAATTTCTGAAAATTTTAGTTATGATTTACCAATAGATGCGATAACAAGGGATGTAAATCCCGAATTAAGAGGGATAGAGCAAGCAATAACTATTGGAGATACTCAGACGTATATGTTTTGGCCTGGCGAAGGTACTTCTGCAACTGCATATTGTAGTTTTGGCCCTTGTGTAAAATGGGAGGGAATAACTCCTCCAGAAGATGATGTATCAATTACAGTTAGATATACAGTAACATCAAGCGCATATTCTTGGTGGTCTGAATTTTCTGGAAATGTGGACGGAACCAGTACTGGGATATCTTTAGAAAACACAGGAACATATGCAGATATTCAATCTAGAGGTCAGCATTATGATAGATTTGCTCAACATTCAAAATGGTTTCAAAGAATAGACCAATCTTATGCAATAGATGGAACTGATCCAATAATACTTAATGCAAAAACTGTAATTGATGCTAGTATTCCTGAAGCTTATTCTGATAATCCATATGCATTTGCTAGACGTTCTTTTGAATTTGTACAAGAACAAGTGACTTATGGGCGAGGATTGGAAGATAAACCACCTAGGTCAGGCCCTGATTGTTTAGAAGATAAGGTTGGAGATTGTGATGAACAATCTAATTTGTGGATGAGTTTACTAAGAACAAAAAATATACCTACATGGTATGAATTTGGAGCTTTAACAGGTTACACATTCAAAACATGGGAGGCACATGGGTGGTCTAATGTCATGTTGCCCTATGATTCAGAATGGTGTGAAGAAATGAAAATTGACATAAATACATGTTATGTTGAAGCATCTGTAGATGTTACCAATAATATGTGGTTATTCAAACCACCTACAGCATTTGGGGAATGGATTGAAGTTGAAGATAAAGATAGTAACACCCCCGGTGAAGGTTTAGTTGATTATTTCTATAGAATATGGGCATGTAAAAATTATTGTAGTTATGGAGAAACATGGGAAACTGTGGGTGAAGCAGTAACTACAGGCGGAACATTCACAAATCCTAAGATAGTGGAAACGTTTGGGACAACTACCTAGTAGTATCTAGAGGTGCTTTTATGCGAATCCTAATTGGCGGTGCTGGTGAAGTAGGTAGAGGCCTTGCTGAAGTATTATTAAACGAGGGAAAAGTTGTAGCATTAATAGATAATGATCCTGAAGTTGTTAGGGAAGCCCAATCAATCAATGCATTAGTTATTCAAGGTGATATTAAACATAGGAAAACGCTTGAAAAGGCTGGAATTTCAGATTCACACATATTTATTGCAGTTACAAATTCGGATGAACAAAATTTAATTGCATGTGCTTTGGCTAGGCACTCTATTCAAACTTATATGCCTGATTTGAAAGAATTTATGGCAGTAGCAAGAGTAAATGATCCCGAAATTTTACTCGAAGCTAAAGAAGGACATTTAATTGAATGGGCAGGAATAAAACATGTAGTTAGTACAATAGATGATTCCATTAAAAGGTTACAAACAGGGTTACAGTGTGAAGCTTTTAAGGAAGTTTTAGAATTAGGGAATGATGCCTATATTGTTGAATTAGATTTGACAAAGAACGCAACAAATTTGGCATATTCAACACTTCGTGAAGCGGGAAAAAATATTGCCGGACTGCCTACAATAGTTGGTTTACAAAAAAAGGATGG
>CAZMJH010000055.1:0-7149 GCA_964566595.1 uncultured Candidatus Poseidoniales archaeon | reverse complement strand
GGTTGAATCGATGGAGTTGTAATTCCATCCATACCAATAGATGCAACATATGCATTCATTCCAAATGGCACTTCTAATTCGATTACATATTGATCTTCAACATTACCAGTATTATTTACTTGAAATGTTATTGATTCTTCTTGTTGTCCACCCCGATAACTTTGCTCTCTTAAATCTCTACTCTCTACTTCGACCTTTCTGGTATCTTCAACTGTTATTGTAAAATATAATTCTCCTTTGTAATCGAAATCATTTATGGATGTAGCGGTAAGAATTAGAGTGTAATCTCCGGGTTCAATACCTTCGTGCATTGGTAAAATAATATTGACTCCTGAAGGATCTAATCCATAAGCTTCAAGGGGTAATGTTTGTGTTGAAGATAATGTTGCACCAAGAAGCCAAGCATCTCCAAGTAATTGTAAATCAAATACTTCAAGAGTATTACCATTATTAATTAATGTTACAGGGATTATTTCTTGAAAACCATCTGCAGGAGAAGATAATGTTTGTGTTTCTGTTGTCATTTGTAAATCATATTGCGTTAATATTTCAACAGAAAGAGGTAACTTGAATTGAGTTGATGTTCCTTCTATTCCGTTGATTTCTAACTGAACATCAAATAAACCAGGGAATGTGTTTTCAGGAGCAATTAATTCCACTTTCAAATCCATAATTTCACCTTTAGTTAATTCTACTGACTGGAAATTATTATTATCTCTAGGAATATCAATACCAAATTGATCTTTATAATTTATTGAAAGCCAAGGTAACCATTGAGGCCGATCGGCAGGAAATGCTCCAGTTAAGGAAAATTTACCATTTTTATTTCCCGTATTTTGTACTTGAACATCTATAATACTAGACTGATCAGGAAATAATGAAAATGCAGGGCTAGATACGTCAGACCAAATTCTTGCGTTATCATGATAACCGACTGAAATTGGTATTGATGTAAAGTAATGTTGTTCAAGACTAAAGGAACCAACTACTGTAATATTCCATAATGTCATATCACTTGGATTTGTTACTTCTGCAGCAGGAATAATTGATTGATTAATCCAAAATGAAGCAGTCTCATCGGGAGGTATTATTACAAATACTTCAGAACCATAAGTCAATGAAAGACTATGGTCTATTCTAGGACTAAACCAACTTTCATTATTGTTATTACTTTGTACGCTTACATGTGCATCTTTATATCCATTATTATGAATTAAACATTCTATACCGGGAGGATTAGGATCATCTGGAATAACACTAAAACCTAATTCTGGATATTCTCCTGAACTTATTTCATTACAATCAACGTCAAGTGTGAAACGCGAAACATTCTCAACAGCAAAAATTACAAAATCATCAACATGATACCCTGAAGTTGCTCCTGAATTATCACTTTCAAAAACAAATCCTAAATGCCATTCTAATTTATTCATTTCTTCATCAGAAACACTCCAATAAATTTGAGACCATTGAGAATTAGATGCACTAACCCCTTCAATTTCCTTAACTAATGATTGAGTGTTACCTGCTCCTGCTCGCCATAATTCAAGACCTACTTTATCTCCTGCACCAATATCGCCCCAAGCATAAGTTGCGATATCTAGAGAAACAAATTGACTTCCATCTAATTTAGCTCTACACCAAGGCCAAAAATAAGATCCACCTCCGTCCCATCCTCCTTCATTTGAACTTCTAACTCCTAATACTTCTCCACAACCAGAAGAACCACTAGTGGGAAAGCCCCACACTAATCTATCAAATGCATTACCGGGGTAATTATTACCTGGAGTTGAATGACGATAACTATCAGTACCTACGGCGGCAGAAGCATCTGCTTCTAATTGCCAAGATCCTTTTCCTATTGCATCTGGTCCATCTGCTGTATTCTTAGAATATTTGTAAGCACGCATTGCAAAATAAGTTGCTGTTTCACTAGTGTCATCAAGTTCATCTCTCCAAATTGCAGTAGGAATTTGTGTTTCCATGACATTATTAGAAGAATCTGTATCTGTGTCAAATGTACCTGTTGATATTGATACCTTTATTGTATATCCTCCAACTAATAATCCATTCACAAGTTGACTATGCGCTGATTCAGGAGTCCATTTTACATGTGTTGTATTACGCATACCTCTTGTCATATATTCCGTATAAGATTCACTCCATTCAAGATATCCAATTGGATGGTAAGCTTCTACGAGTACATATGCTGTAGAAAATTGACCTAATGATCCTGCATCTTGTTTTATTGTAATGCCTAAATCAACTTCAACACCACGTATTAAAAAATGTGAAATTGATTTGTCAGGTTGTGTCCAGTTTTGGGTAGGATGGGATGCATTTCCGAACGAAATTGTTTCAACAAAATAATCTACTGTTACACGCCCACCTACATCTGAATTTTGAGGGGTGAAATTTAGTTCTTCAGTAATTATGACAAGAGGACTAGAAGCCATTAACAAAGTGATTGTTAGTATTGTAAGTATACGGCCACTCAACACTGTCATGTACGTGCCACTAGGAGGAAGGTAAAAAGTTTGATTAGTCGATAAATCAGATTAACACCGGTAAAAAATAAGATTAAACAAATGTGCATTAATTGTAAAATGTATAGTAAAAGGCAAAGATGTATCACTATCAGTATTGTTTTGTGGGAACAAAAAACCTATTGCCGCGTATATGGTTAACGCTCGTCGCAATTGGACAAATTGTACTAACTCCAATAGCGGCATTTACAATCACTTATATGTTTCAATTTAATATTGAATTTGAGCCTTTTGTTTTCTCAATTGAAATAAGAGAAGAATTATTTCGATGGATTATAGGGGCATCATTTTATTCGGGATTAACTGCTCTTGCCCTAGCATTAATCGTAGGTGGATTTTCTCCAAATGTCATAGTAAAGAGAGGAGGATGGTTGTCTGCTTTAAAATTATCAAACAAACCTCGTGATGCGGACATGATTGCAAGAGCAAAATTACAACACAAAAACTCACCTTATGGACGTATGATTAAATTGATTTCCGATCAACATGGTGACGGTAAAGGAATCATAGCAATATTTGGAGGGTTACAAATGCTTGCAATTCCATTTCAATTCATAGTAGTCGTATTTCCATGGATTATTTTGATGTTTATTTTACCTTGGGCAGAAGAAGGTCGAGTATTAGAAATGGTGGTAGTTTGTTATATCGTAATATTGATTATTTCATTACGGGTTTTTCCAAAAATTGCTACAAGGTTCATAGGTGTTGCTACATTTGCAAGGCGATGGTTAGTCTCTATGACCAAATTATCAATTTTCTTCCCAATTCTTGTATTATGGATGTTAGGAAGATTGGCAACAGTATTGGTGGTAGGGATGTTGGGTGAAAGCATAGATATTACTGCTGAACAAGACCTTATTATTGGATTAATGGGTGGTGCTAATGTACCACAAAATTCATTTCTAGATTTAATGACTGCACTATCCGTATTACCTTTAGCAGCATTTACCACTTTAACAGTATTGGGTGGTGCAAATAAAGGATTACCTCAATGGCTTAAATTAGATGAGGATTGGATTCGTCCAGATAAACCAGAACCAATACCTGAAGTTAGAGATTTATTAGAAGAATGGTAAAATTTCAATCATTATTTTTCAAAGTTAAAAGAGGACGACTATCCAATAATAATAACCTAATTCCTCCCTTAATTATTCCATCCATCCTTGTTCTCCCTAAATCCGGTCGGGGGAAGTTCAAAAGCACCCTATTACAATTTGAACATCTTACACAAGCTATTTCCCATTGAGAATCTATCTTTGTGCAACAAATTAAATTCTCATTAATTTCCAAACCTTCTTCAGCTAGCACATCATTTAACCTACTGCTATTAATTAAAAGATTTAAATCAAATATTAAATTAAGTGAATAAGGATACTTATACTGAGTTTGAGCACTGTCCGGAAGCAATCTAGATACAATTGTCCAACCACTAGCTAAAAATAATCCAAAACCCATAGGAGATACAGTCCAAGTAATCATTATCCATCCATAAATCAATGAAGGTATCGTGAAAAATATTGACATCCAATATAATCTTCTCAAATTAAGAATCCTATTAAGTAATTCAGGCGTTATTGGAACTGGTTCGGGGTGTGGAGGAAACATGTCATTATGTGATTTAGATCTAGTGAAACATAAAATTGGAATTCGGGGGAATATGTGCCCAATTAACCCACCAAAAGTTAGCCATAAAATACTAGATAATAATGTACTCAAGTTGAGCCCCCCTATTCAGTAAGTTTTTGAAGTACAGCCTCAACTTTATCCATTCCTTTGGAAATATCTTCTTTAGAAATTGTATAAGCAAATCTAAGATGCCCTTCTCCTGATTCACCAAATGCAGTACCTGGCGAACAAAGAACTCCTCCCTTTAATAATTCCATAGCAAGTTCTTCGGAATTCATGCCCTCAACTGAAACTTTGGGAAATACATAGAAAGCACCTTTTGGAATATGACAAGAAACTCCGGGCATATTGTTAAGTCTCTCACAGATTAAATCTCTTCTTTCCTTAAATTCGAGAGCCATTTCCGCGGGATAATCACTTGCTTGTTCAAATGCAGCTAATACTGCATACTGCATCCCATCATTTGAACAAGCAGCAAGATAATATTGTAATTTTACTATTTGTTCCATCGCATCAAGATTTGGGGATAAAACATAACCAATTCTCCAACCAGTCATAGCAAATGTCTTTGAAAATGAATTTATCAATAATAATTTTTCATATCCTGTACCTACAAAAGATACATGTTCTCCTTCGTAAATAATTCTATCATATACTTCATCAGTTATTATCCAGAGATCATGTTTTAATGCAAAATTAAGTAATTCGTCTCTTTGGTCATTAGTCAACATTGCTCCAGTTGGATTTGAAGGGAAATTATACAATATCACTTTTGTGTTTTCATCTACTAATTTTTCTAAATCATCTAAAGTTGGAATAAATTCGTTTTCAAAAAGACAAGGATAGTATCTTGCTTCTCCACCAGTCAATATAACATCAGGACCATATAATGGAAAATATGGTTCAGGAAGTAACACATTATCTCCGGCTTCAACCAATGCCATAAAGCAATTAAAAAGGGCATTAGTTCCAGACATAGTCATACAAACATTCCTTTCATCTAAATTTGAATCATAAACTGACCATGATTGTGCAATTTTCTTTCGAAGTTCAGGTAAACCCGCTGTAGTGGTGTATTTATTATGTCCATCTAACATCGCTTTATGAAATTCTTCAATAGCAAGGAGTGGAGGTTGAAAATCGGGCTCTCCTAATCCAAATGATATTACATCATCTCCAGCCATATCGAACATTTTACGCACTCCAGTAGGCTGAATTGCTAAAACTCGCTTTGTAAATTCCCGACTCAAACTCTCACCGCCGGAAACGCATCCGCGCTACGGGAGGTGGCTTCTACACTTGAAACTCTCGTGTCAAAAAAAAAATTTTTTTTAGATTAATTTAAGGTTTTTTATCAAAATCATCAACCACATCTAATAATTCTGCTTCCAATATTTCTACATTTGTATCTTCTTTTGTAATTATTTCAGATTCATAAGAAGGTAATACCTCTGGTTGACTAATTTGTGACATGAAAATCATTATAATAATACCAATAATTATTACAATTAAGATAATCAACAAGAAATTAATATCTCCCTCTGAATCTACCGAATCTCCTGTTCCTTGAACATTAACAATACTTAGAAGTGAATACTGGTTAACAGTATCTCCTGCACCTACCCCTCTAATTTGTATTGTATGATTATTTACAGACAATTTACTAGGATCTAAATTTATTGACCAATTAAATGGCATATTAGATGATGTGTCGTTAACTTCCTCATAAGTGGCTTGAAACCATGTACCTCCGCCTATATTGTACTCTATAGCAGAAATTTCTCCTTGCTGTGCCCATGCAATTCCATTAATTATTGTTGAAGAATTTTGAAGATCTTCAAAAACTGAAAGAACATGTAATTGTAAATAAGGAGAATAATTTTCCATAGAAATTCCTGAATTTTGTAAATTAAATGCTAATTTTACTGCAGCATGTGCATCAACCATGCCCCATCCAAAATCTTTATTCCAAAAGGGATCTATAGTGGAATCGAACGGTTCTCCTTTTCTTTCTGCTGTTTGTTTTAAGACTTCTTTAATTTGTAAAGGATCTAAATCAGGATTTGCTTCCATAATTAAAGCAATTACTCCGGTTACTGCAGGCGTAGCATAAGAAGTTCCACTCCCTCTGCCAGTATAGGTATTATCTGATGCATCTCCCCCTACAAAATTATTACACCCACCGCTAGTTACACAACCTTCTGCTTGGATAATATTGGTCCCAGGAGCACTAACTTCTGGTTTAAATTCATCAAGAGGATTATTATTACCATTATCTCTTCTTGGCCCTCTACTTGAATAACCTGCAATAGTATCATCTGATCTATCAATTGTATTCTGATCATCAGTGGCACCAACCGTAATGGACAAGCTACTGGAGCCCATTCCAGATAATCCCTCATTATCAGGGCCATCATTTCCTGCAGCAACAGAAGGTGTTACTCCAGCTAATACTGCTTCATCTAGAATACGGCTGTGCATATCTTCACCATCACTACCTCCACTCTCATGACTCGTAATTCCCCATGATAACGAAATAATATCGATTCCATACAATGATTCATCTACTCCTTGCCAAGCGGTATCCTTATTGTCTATAATCCACTGAATTCCATTCATTGCAGACTCATAAAATTCTTGCTCAAGAGCATAAGTTTCAAACGGGCCTGCTCCAATATCTGTTCCAATTCTAACATCAATTAGAGTAGCATTCGGGGCTGACCCATAAAATTCACTTTGTGAACCATCTGCTTCAATTCCTGTTGCTGCTGCCATTCCCATGCATGCTGTACCGTGTTGATTTCCATCATCAGGATCAAAAGTTCCATCTGTAGGCCTAATTCCAAAACCTGCTAAAATACAATTTGGATCTGAAGGATTATAACAAACTGCATCATATCCTGCAACGAATTTACCAGCCAATCCTGGATGTTCATTATCTACTCCTGTGTCTGTTAAGGCAATATTTACTCCTTTT
>CAZMJH010000054.1:0-7150 GCA_964566595.1 uncultured Candidatus Poseidoniales archaeon | reverse complement strand
TTATCAAATGCAGATGACCGTGATGATTGGAAAACTCATTTTAAAGACACAATGAAGGGGGGAAAATATCTCAATAATTGGAGAATGGCACAAATTCATGCTCAAGAAGCACCTGAAAGAATTCGTGAATTAGAACAATGGGGTGCTGTTTTTGATCGAACTAAAAAAGGAGTGATAAATCAAAGAAATTTTGGAGGGCACACATACCCAAGATTGGCACATGTCGGTGATTCAACAGGCCTAGAAATCATTCGAACATTACAAGAAAAAGGAATACATTCAGGTATTGATGTATTTATGGAATACACAGTTCGTGAATTGTTCAAAAATCAAAATGGTACATGTACGGGATGTATTGCATACAATCGAGTGGATGGAGAAATTCACACATTTTCTTCAAAATCTACAATTTTAGCAACGGGAGGTATCACAAGATGTTGGAGTGTTTGTTCTGGTTCATGGGAATATACAGGAGATGGGCATGCACTTGCTATGTGGGCTGGTGCAGAACTTATCGATATGGAATTTGTTCAATTTCATCCTACTGGTATGGTATGGCCTCCAAGTGTTAGGGGAATATTAGTAACTGAAGGTGTAAGAGGAGAAGGAGGGGTCCTAAAAAACTCAGAAGGGAAACGTTTCATGTTTGACAATGTTCCAGAGATGTTTAAGGGAGATCATGCTGAAACCGAAGAAGAATCTACAGAATGGGTAAGACAAGTTGTTGCAGGTGAAATTGCATCTGTAAGAAGGCCTCCCGAACTTCTTACTAGAGATGTAGTTGCAAAAGCAATCAATAAAGAAGTTGCAGAAGGGAGAGGTTCAACTCATGGAGGAGCATATCTTGATATTGCATCTCAAAGATCTCCTGAAGAAATTAAAGCAAAACTTCCTTCAATGCATCATCAATTTATGGAATTAGCTGGTGTTGATATTACTAAAGAACCTATGGAAGTTGGACCCACAGCGCATTATGTGATGGGAGGCATAAGAGTAAATGCTGAAACTCAACAAACTACGATTCCTCAATTATTCGCTGCTGGAGAAGTTGCATCAGGATTACATGGAGCAAATCGTCTTGGGGGTAATTCATTATCTGATTTGATTGTGTTTGGTAAACGGGCAGGGGAATTTGCAGCAAAATCTGCAAAAAATATAGAACAACCAAAATTAAATGATGATGACATCAACAATGCTTGTAAGCTCATATTAGAACCATTATCTCAAAAAGACGGTGAAAATCCAGGGATAATCTATGAATCTTTACGAGAGATGATGCAAACGAAAGTAGGAATTATTCGAAATGGTCCTGAACTTGAAAATGCTCTTAAAGAATTAGAAGATTTAAAACGGCGTTCAAAAG
Source organism: uncultured Candidatus Poseidoniales archaeon (assembly GCA_964566595.1). GTDB lineage: Archaea > Thermoplasmatota > Poseidoniia > Poseidoniales > Poseidoniaceae > MGIIa-I. The sequence goes on along the minus strand of CAZMJH010000054.1, from coordinate 5,787 downwards.
CAACATCTGTTGGTTCTTCTAAAATTTACAATTCCGGATGGCATCAAGCCCTTGATTTGAAAAACATGATTGATATATCCGAAGCATGCACTCTTGCTGCCCTTATTAGAACAGAAAGTAGAGGTGGACATACTAGAGATGATTATCCTATTCCAGATAAAGGAAAATGGAGTCACACTACAAATGTAATTTGGATGGAAAATGGTGAAGTAAAAATTCGTCAAGAGGAATTAGAACAACCTCCTGCAGATTTAGAAAAATTACTTGATCGTTCTAAAAATAAAAAGACATAGGAGTTGATTAAGATGAATGAAAAAATTACAATTGATGTTTTTCGAGGTGAAGAAGGAAATGGATCCATGAAATCATATGATCTTAATCTTGATGAAGGTATGGTATTACTGGATTGTATTCATCGTATTCAATATGAACAAGAAGCCGAGCTTTCAAATCGTTGGAATTGTAAAGCGGGAAAATGTGGTTCTTGTAGTGCCGAAATCAATGGAAAGCCTCGTTTGATGTGTATGACTCGAATGAATGATTTAATTGAAGAAACACCAGAAGGGACAAATATTACAGTTCGGCCAATGAAAACATTTCCACATGTTAAAGATCTTGTAACCGATATTTCATGGAATTATGAAATGGCTGAAAAAGTAATTCCTATCAAAGGTCCTGAAGAAACAGATTGGGTTTTTAGTCAATTCGAAGCTAAAAGATCTCAAGAATTTCGTATGTGTATAGAATGTTTCATTTGTCAAGATACTTGTCATGTTCTTAGAGAATATAACAAATTTGATGATTTTGGTGGACCAAGAACAATGGTAAGATTGGCTAATTTTGAAATGCATCCAATGGATCAAGAAGATAGAATTCCAGAAATTAAAAACGATTTTGGTATTGGATATTGTAATATTACAAAATGCTGTACTGATGTATGTCCTGCCGGAATTAATATTACTGATAATGCAATAATCCCGCTAAAGGAAAGAGTTGTTGATAGGTATTATGACCCTGTAAAAATGGTTTGGCACAAAATTACAGGTAAAAAATTAAGATATTGAACTTAAATTTGAAAAAAAAGTCCCCAAGGAACCTCAGTTCCTAGGGGGCCTGTGACTCAGATCTATGTCTGATTTTCTTTAAGTGTTCACAAAATAAAACTTAACTTAACCTAAATGTTCTATACCTTGTTTCTTAACATTTGCTTTCCATACCATATCTGGTAACCAAGCAGGTCCATTTTCAGGTTTAGGTACTTGTTTTCTTTCGCCTTTGAAAACATGCACACGATTAGTGCCACGTTCTCTTAAACGAATGTTAGTTTTTCCTCTAGAAGCCGCTTTTAGGGCTGCTCCTCGGGGTTGTGCACTCGCAAACACTTGACTAGTATCTGCTCCTCCTTCTCTTAGTACGAAGTACTTCTTGTCTTTTGCCATGAGATATTCCTCGCTGACACCGAAATATACGACTTTATAAATTAATCTGTTAAAAAAAGCGTACTGCGCCATTATTTGCACTACTCCGCAAATTCCGTGCACCCTTGAAAATGATGTAAATAACCGAAGTCAATATGTAGGATGGCCTCACCTTCGTGGTTTGTGGCAGAATTATTAATGAAGCGGACATGCAAAAACGGCATACTCAAAGTATTCTATGGTGATCTTTCTAAACATGAAGCTGATGTCATTGCCACCCCTTCAGACAATAGATTATCTGGGCGAGAAGGTATTGATGCTAAAGTTTATGATGTTGCAGGTGAAGAATTACGGGAAGCATGTAAAAAAATAGCAATTGAGCAACGTAAATCAAATCTACCCCCATGTCCTGTTTCCACTGTTAAATATAACAAAGCATACAATTTATCTTCAAAATATTTGTTACATGTTGTTAGTCCTGACTGTCGCAGGCCTGTTCAAGATGAAAAGAGAAGAGAACTATTACCCGAAACATATGCTTCAATGTTCGCTGCATTAAAAGAAAAAAAGAATATCAAAATAGTTGCAGCAGCTCCGTTTTCAATGGACATTTTTTCTTACCCTCATAGAGAAGGGGCAAAATTAACATTTAGTCTATTACTTGAATGGTTAAGTAGTGAAGAATGTAATATAGATGAATATCACATGATTGTACTAAACAAGAATTTTATTGATGCCATGCGTACCGTCTACAGAGAAACAGAGGATCAACTTCCTGGAAGAGATACTACTGATGAATAAAATAAGTAATTATCTTAATTTCTTGCTTTAACCTAATTTATACAAAAATCTTACTTTTTCAAATAAAACTAGGGAGAACCTCAAGTACGCTCGCCAAAATCACCATGCATATGTCTAGCTCATATGAGAGAGAATTACGAGGAGTTCTAAGTGGTAATCATAAAAATATACAAGCAATCACTCGAAGTTGTACACCTTTAGAAAAAACACAAACGATGATGGTGATGAATAGGCCATTTTTAGTTGTTAGAGCAGCAGGAAGTGGAATGGAAGGAAGTGGTGATTTGGTTGCATTAAGAGGTGATATCAGTTTTCCAATTGAAGTTAAAGCTACAAAATCAAAAAAATTATACCTGTCTGGTAGAACTAAAATTCAATATGATTCTATGCTTAAGGAAGGTGAACGTTCAGGACTTATGCCACTATATGCTCACAGACTAAAGAGTGTACGTGGAGATTCATGGAGAATTTTTAGAGTAGAAACAAATAATTTGAAAGGTAAATTAGCAATACTTGCAAGAAGAATTCCAAAATTACCTCTTTCTAATCAAGGCAATCCTATGATAGATTGGGATCAAGGACTTCCGTTACATAAATTTCTTGCATTTCTTTGTAGAGAAAAAGTTGAGGATGTAAATTCTATACAAGTTATATCATCAAATATGGTAACACAAACATAAGTATTAGCACGAAAAGCAAACTTAAAGAACTCCAACCAGAAATTTTCTTAACAAAATTTTCTATAGCAAGTGGATGCCATTTCTTAAAACCAAATGAAATTCTTATTCGATTTATTTTTTCAATAATACTATGCATCATATCTCTAAACATATGTCCGCCATCAAAAGGAATTATTGGAATTAAATTTGTTAAACCCAATAAAATATTTACCCAAATTAACCAAAAACATAATTCTAATATTAATATCATAGTTGAAGTTCCTAAAAATCCACTTAATCCTGTTTGCTCTACAGATAACATACTTTCTTCTAATGGGTTAATTGCAGAACCTTTGTTATCAAAAGGAGTAAATAATAATGATAAAGCATGAAATGGCATTGAAATTGTTTTACCGATTGCAGTACCTGAATTATTAGGGGCAAAAGGGCCTGCTAATCTATCTACGCCATATGTGCTACTCACAAATCCACTAACTCCTAAAAATGCATCTTCTGGCTCAACCATTTGATTAATTTGCTCTAAATAAATACGATTTTTTTCTAAATACATTTCGAAATCTTCTTTTTCAATTTCTCCATTATTATTCAGATCTTCCCCATATGATAAATTCCAATGATAATATCTATACTCATAAGCATCTCCAAGTGTAACATTCATTGTAATCATATGATTACTTTGATTAGAAGGTATTACTGTTAATAATACTGAATCTCCAGCATTATAATTCTCCATAGTTTTATCAAATGCTTCTTTGTCAGGAATGGGATTATTATCAATTTTGGTTATGATATCATATGCTCTTAATCCAACATCATCAACACCAGATTCTTCATGTTGGACAATTCCTTGTGCATGCATACCTTGATGAATTGCTGTAAATTGATTAACAACCAATACAAGTATAAAAAAACAAATTAAAGCCATAAAAAGATTAGTTGATGGGCCCGCAGCAAACATCCTTTGTCGTTCTCTTCTAGGAGCACGTGTTAATTCATTATATTCTGGTTCTGCAAAAGCTCCTAATGGTAATGGACCCAATAATAACAAACCAAAACTTCGAAGACGCATTCCATGAGCTCGAGCTTGTAATCCATGTCCAAATTCATGAATCACTAATGAAATAATAAATGCAAAAATACCCCACCCCAAAGGAATGACAGGATTTAATCCAGGAACTGCAATCATAGTAGTTATTGGCATAGGATCTTTTGGTCCTTGAATTATAAATACTAATATTGAAAGAAACAGAAGTAAAATTATAAAAAACATTGAAAATCTGCAAACCCACAATGAAACTTCCCCATAAATTCTCCAAAATTTACGCGGTTTGGAAACTTTATCTAACAAACGGAGACCTTTTTGAGTTCTTAACATTAAAATAAATCCAAGTGCTTTTGTTGCGTTTAATTTATCTAAATATCCACTACGTTGCATTTTTGATAAAATCATTAACCAAAATATAAATCCAAATGCAATTAAGGGTAGAGAAAAATTTCTTCCATCTATCTCTAACCATTCAGTGGACATGACCCTCCGTCAAGGTTCTCACTCTTGAAGTCGAGGATTATATTAAAAAATAGCCGATGAGGTTATTGGTGATTGCATTTTCAGTAATACAATGCATACTGAAATGCTTGAGCAACTCTGCCTTGATGAAATTGGTGAAATACCTACTGAAATTGAATTATGGCATTTTGAAGATGGCTTTGCAGAATATTTAGTTCGATTTGAAAATAATATTGCATTAATTACTATGAGTATGTATGACGTTGAAGAAGATGGAATAGGATATATTCTAGAACAAAGGCTTTACATCTCGCCATCTGATTATATTAAGGGAAGTATCGAATCCCATTCTATTAATTCCGAACAAATATTATTGAAAATATCTGAAAATAAAGAAATTTATTTTACGGATAATGGAAACGATATTCTTAATTTAATCGAAATTATAGAATCTTGGGTTATCGGAATAAATTCAAGACTTTCATCAGATAGTTTACGTTCAAGATTTTCTAGTTTAAGAAGAGAGAAACAAGCAATAATTTCAAAATTCGAACAATTGAATTTAGAACCAATAAAAGATGATTTAAATAAACTCGAACAAAAATTAAAAAATACACAAGATAAACTGGCAGGTAATGAAATAAAAGAGGAATTACTCTGATTCACCTATTTCATCATTATTAATGTTCATTAATTCGTTTGAATGTGATTTCATTTCTGGAGATTTTACTAAAAAACGGTTTACTAATGGTTCAATAATAACTGGCAATATCAATAAAATAAATATTGTAGCAGTAAGAGATAACCATGTTTTAGAAGGAATATATGTTGTTCCAGGAGATGAGTCTGAAGTTGCTCCCAAAGTCATTAATTTCACAGCACCAAACCATGGTATTTCGGCACCAGCAATACCTTCAACCCACTCTTTAGACACTGCCTGAACTCGTTTTCCTGTTGCATCACTTAGACCCCCTCCTGTGGTGTTATTTGTTGCAACGCCTCCTTGATCAACATTACATTTGTTATTATCTCCCAATGTAAGATATCCTTCATGGTCCGGAATCCAATCAATTATACGAAGATACTTTGCATGTGCTCCATTATCACTTAAATCACAGTGATATTCATTAAAATCCCAACTTATTTTTGTAGAATTTCTAATACTTGTTCCAGCAACATCCCATGTAATAATACAAGTTCCAATTTCATTATCAAGATTATCAATGAGAAATGCATCATAACTTCCAACTTCACAAGTATTATTTGTTCTTTCAGGTGTTTCAGTAACATTTGCTTTGGCGTACAATATCACTCGATGAATTATAGGTGTTTTATCTTCACCATTTTTATTATACACAATAACATCTCCTGAAAAACCATG
>CAZMJH010000053.1:0-7152 GCA_964566595.1 uncultured Candidatus Poseidoniales archaeon | reverse complement strand
ATTAATGATGATGGAATTCATGAATATGTATGTTGGACAACTTGGTTTGAAAATGGTGTGTTAAATTCTGATCGGCATGGGAGAGTTGGGTGTGAAGATGTTGATGGGGCTACAGCAAGTTGGTGGGAAGACATGGAGCCATCCGAGGGGAATTCTAACGATGGAATTTCTGTAAGTCAGCCAATAGCAATAGACATTAATGGTGTTGGTGCTCCTGAAATCATAGTAGCATATGGGCAAACATTACGAGCATTTAATGGAGATACAGGAAATTCAGATGTGTGGGAAAGTGATATAGACATTGGAAAAAGAAGTTGGGCATCTCCATCATTAGCTGATTTAGATGGAGACGGATTACTAGACATCTTAATTGGAGATGTATTAATATCTCAATCAAATGTAGATATTTCCCCTATATTAGATGGCAGGGGCATCACATTTTCTCCATCAGCTGTTGACCCTGGTGAAACTGTTGAAATCACAGCACAATATGCAAATCATGGCACTAGTTCAACAGATGAACCTGTTGATGCATGGATTTATGTTGATGACGAGTTAAAAGCCACAAATAGAATTTATGATATGGAACCTGCGGCCCCAAGTGGGAATGCCATCGATTCATCATTTACTGTAGAATGGGTAGCATCACTTGGAACACACGAAATAAGACTTGAGTTGGATCCTAATGATAACCTCACTCAATCAAAATATAACAATGATAATTATTCTGTACAATTTACAGTTTTAGAACCTTATGATTTAGCAATATCATTACCTCCTGAGCCTACAAGGATTGATCCAGGAACTTCAGAAGAATTGGAAATAAATATTCTTGCGACAGGAAGACGGGCAGCAGAATGGAGTATGACTCTCAATGATTCTAACATACCTGAAAATTGGACTGTTGAAAATTTGAGTCCTGAATTAAGTCAATCAGTCACAATAGATCCTAATGGCCCACAGTGGTCTCCAAACATATTAGCAACAATACCCAATTCAGCTGAAGGTTCTGAGTCAGGTTCATTCATCCTTACCATGACATTAGACTCAGACGCATCTATTAGCGTAAATTTTGTAATACCTCTAGAAGTTAATCGAACTCGCGGATTATCCATAACAGGGCCTGATGGAAATACATTATCCACAGGTCATGGTTTACGTGGAAATAATGCTTCAGCGTGGTTTCAAATTGAAAATTTAGGAAATGCTGAAGAAAGACTCACAAGCCAAACTTGGAGTTCAAATGTATGGCAAGAAAATCCGTTAATTTTTGATGAAAATGGCGGACCATATTATTCCATAACCTTGGCTCCGGGGGAAAGAAGGGAATTTAAAGCAATAGTAGCAGTTCCTACTGATGTTGAATTAGGTTCTATTGCAACAAACACCTTTACGGCATGTATTGGAACAGATGAGGACAGTTTGTGTAGATCTATTGAGTTTACATTTATTGCAAATTTAATATCTATGACTCCACCTCACGTAAGGAGCATACCCGGAATTGATTTTTCTTGGGAACTTAATACCAATTCCAGTACTGAGGATCTCCTCATAGATTTCGCTGCCGCTGGAATGATACATCAAGGATGGATTTGGACTGCAGAAGGACACGGAGTATTAGATGGAAATATACTCAATGTTTCTCAAAAAGAAAATATAGGTATAACTTGGTTAAATGTTTCAATTCCAGAACAATCCCCCCCCTTATTACATCAAATTAATTCTGAAATTTTAACTAGTGTTAGCCTTAATTTTAGTATAAATATCTTACAAGTGAATAGGGCTGAAATTGATATTGTAGACCCTGCATCTGAGCCTGTAATAATAGATGTTAACGTACTCAATTCATTAGTAGTAAAATTAACCAATAAAGGCAACGCCGAAGATTCATTTAAACTTAGTGCGGAATTTACAGACATAGGCGATATAAAAGAAAATCCAGGCATTGAATTTGACATTCCACAATCCTTCTTCACTCTAGACGTAGATACTAGTGTATTCCCCACTATTGATTATAGTATTTCAGAAGATACTCCAGCAGGTCAAACAGTAGGATTAAGAATTTCAATAAGTTCAATAATTGATCCCTCTTTGTATGAATTTACAGAAATTACTGTTACTGCAAAACAACACCACAATTGGTCTGTTTCAAATATTAGTGGTACTGATTTTTATGCACATCAAAATGAAAATATATTCGTGACATTCAATGTCACAAACACTGGAAATTTAATAGACACTATGCAATGGAGTGCAACGCAAAATACAATTCAAAATCAAAACGATTCTTCGACGTGGAGTATAGAAGTAGACCCTGAGAGAGCCTTAAATATAAACCAAACAAGTACATTTGGAATTAACATAACTATTCCAGAATCCTCCTGGGAAGGAAGTATTCTCTACTATAACTTGAGTTTAATATCGGACAGTAACAATTATGCTGAATTAAATCTCAAAATAACTGTTCTTAGAAATAGTGGATGGTCTCTTAAACTTACGGAATCTGATTTAGACGTTTTAACTACCGGATCAAACATCACTATTGAAATTAAAAATGAAGGCAATGCCATCGTAGAACCAATATTAATTCCAGTAGTTCCTACTGGATGGAATATTACCAACATTTCTTCAATGACAACTGTTGAACCGGAGGGGACTATTTCTGTCAATTTACATGTCATTCCACCAACTGAATCATTAGGTGGAGAAATTGGAATGATGACTTTAATTGTAAAAGATGGAGATACTCTTGATGGAAGAAGTGAAATTGGAGTTCCTCTTAGAGTTGCAAATTTATATTCCGTAGAAATTGGCTATGAAATTGATTGGATTGTAAGTTTAGAAGGTGGATATCCTGTTGTTTGGCTCAAAAATGATGGGAATGCACTTAATGAAATATTAATTGAAATAGATGCTCCAGATGGTTGGGAAAGTACATTCCATCGAGTTTCTATATACCTTCAGGAACCACAATGGGTTTACCAATATCACTAATACCTCCAACAAATTGGGATTATAGCAATCATACACAAATTGTAAATATAACAGATTCTTCTGGGTTGATTCAAAGTATTACATTAAATGTCAAAGCATATTGTTGTGGTCAAAATATTTCATGGGGTACCAGCCCCATCTTAGTTGGATTTACACATGATGCAATAGAAATTGATATTTATGGAGATACAAATAATGAATATTCAATTATTGAACTTATTGAAACAGGTATCTTTCAATATTCTCATTGTAATGATGGTGATTCAAGTGATTGTGAAGATGGATTAACATATCGTGCATTCGTAACAGAAGTTACAAATTTAGAAGGTGTTTGCAACATAGATTCTTCTGTCGTAGATCTAATTGAATCTGGAGGAAGTCCCAATTCAGAAACAGTTGCAAGTTGTCAATTATCCTCTACCTCTGAAGAAATAAGATGGAATATTCTGCTTCGAATTGATGGACAATTAGTAGAAAGTATCTCCGGAATCCAAATTGGAAATATGACAATACTTAATCTAAGTTTAGAATCGTGGGAAAAAGAAAATGGGGAGCATCTAATTACAATCGAACTTTATGATGGGTTCGGAAGATTAGTAGATAGTGAATCTAAATCAATGATGGTGCAACATACAGGATGGAATGTAGGTATTTCATCTGTAGATAGTTCAGCGGATAATACCGATCTAACAATAAATATGCGCCGAGAAAATTACGAACAACTTGTAGATGTACATTGTACACTAAGTGCATCAAGTGGTAGTTGGTCTGCCATATGGAAAATAGATATGGCAAAAGGCCAATTGGCACCTACAATAACTATTCCAAGACCTAATATTACTGCTGGAAATGAAATTGTTTTTAGTTTGAATTGTGCAGAACCATGGCATATTGATGATGATATAGAAGATAATACCCTCACCTATACCCTTACTGAAATCCAAGCACCTTTAATCGAAAGTAATGAATGGTTATGGGGTGTATTTTCGGCAATAATTCTGTTGGCTGCTGCAAAAATTTTAGGTTTCCTTGAATTAAAACCGCGTCCAAATAAAATTTTAAATTCGCCTTCACAAAATAAAACTGTTCGAAAATCAAATACTGAATCTAATGAAGAACAAGATGATCAGGACGAAAATATCTTTTTGGAAGAAGATAAATCTGATTTAGAAACTGAATCAAAAAATGAAACCGAAAATATACCTGATGATGAAGACATCAAAGAAATTGTAGAAGAAGTAGATAATGAGCCTCAAAATCTAAAGGAAGAAATTATAACTGTTCCCGAAGTTGAGGATGTTCCTGAAGTTGAAGATGATATTGATGCTAAAATAAACAGACTAATGTCAAGAAAACGCTATGGGGAATAGGGTATTAATATGACAAATTATAACGACATGTCCAATCTTAATCCATTTTATACATTTGATCCTTTTGATTGTGAAGGTATCAAAGAATTATTGATTGTATTAGATTCAACAAATGAAGATTTTACACAATTCATAAAAGATAATCCAAAAATAGAATCTAGGATTTTAAAACAAGGAGTAGAAAATCCAAAAAATAGAGAGAACATACAATGGGATGATGCAAATTTGATATTTATAGCTGCAACACCCATTGAAAAAAATACACTCGTCCCATTTGGAAAAGGAAAATCAAAAGAAAGGATGGGGAGGATACCGTTAGTTGAAGGAAACCCCATAAGTTATCTCCTAATGTACTTACAATCGCCAAATAATAAAGATGGAGAAAATATGTTCAAATTAATATCTCAATTGCATTCTGGATTTTCAAAATCAATACATGGGCATGAAAAATTTTCTATTGGGAAGTGGGGTATGAATTTACAAGGTTACTTACTACTTGATGATTCAATCCTGCTACATAAATACCTTAAAACACTAAAATGGGGAGTATCTGCTAATGAACCATTAGACGGAGGTGTTCGCACCTTTGTAAATGATTTAAGTATCATACTTCGCGATGCAAATAAACAAAAAATGGGTGTATTAATGCGCGCACATTGTTAATCTAAAATTCACTTCCTGTTAATCTTTCAAACATATCTGCATATAATTCAGATGTACGATTTATTATTTCATCAGGAAGTTTTGGAATCGGAGGTTCAGGGGAACCGGATTTTCTAGCTGCATAAAGAGCAGGTTGATGCTCAATATCTATGTAGTGTTGTCTTACAAATTCCTTTGACAATTGTACAATCTCTCCATTGTCGTATGCTTCTGCATCCCACCATCTATCTTCATCTAATGTTCCAAATGAATCTACAAGTACTGGCTTACGATTAATTCCTAAAGCAAATTCTTTCTTCCCATCAACATGTATTAAACCACGAGCGCCTGCCTCTCGTTCTATTATTTCATCAACTTGCAATACTATTTTCAAGATGCTGTCATATTCTTCATCTGTTAAATTTGATATTTCTAATGCTTCATCACGATTTAGCAATCTATCAAACGCTTCGAATTTTGTGGATACCTCCAAATATGGTTTTGGTAATTTGATTCCTTCTTCAAGTATTTTTTCTGACTCAAAACCCAATTCCTCAGATGTTAAATCTCCTCTTTGATATCTTCGCCAACCTGAACCTGAAAGATAGTGTCGACAAATAACCTCTAATGGAACAAATACATTTTCCATATCTTTTGGAATTGCACCTGGTTCTCTAATCACAGCATATTTCTTTGCCAAGCACCTATCTGGTGCAGTCATTTCAATTAAATGAGTATCACAAATACCTTCCTTTTCTACCAAATTAAACCAATGACAACTTGTTCTGTTAAGACTTTCACCCTTACGAGGTATAAGGCTAGGAATTATCTGATCATAAACGGATATTTGATCCGTATATCGAAATTCAATAACTTCAGGATTATCGGTACTCCACACTTGCTTTACTTTACCATGATATATCATCTCGCCCATAGAATGTGCTAAATATGGACGATGTAATATTGTTACGCACAACACAAGGGTTAGATTAATCCTAAAGCATCTTCAATACGGTTAAGTTCTGGACCAGTAGTATCAGGACTAACAATTGCACCATTATCTGTAACTACAATTCCAGCACCAACAAAAGGTGAACCATAACCAACAGTGCCTACCATTACATCAACGTCCAATATATCTTTTATTATCTCAACTTCTGAAACAGTAACATCTGGATGTAATATCGCTCCTTTATTATTTGCTGCTGCTAAACTTCCAAGGATTTCCTGTCCTGCAATTGTTGTTGAAATAGCTGGTACTTTGAATACATCTGATAATAATTGAACTCCTTCTTCAGGCAATATAGGGCTCATAAGAGCTCCTTTAGACGTACATAATAACAAATTTCCTGCAGCATTTACTCCATGCTCCATTACAACAACATCTCCAAAAGAAGTTAACTTATCAATATCTTCTTCGGTAGCAATATCTGCAACTGCTATTCCATTTGAATTTCCACACATTAAACTCCCAAGTAAATTTGAACCACCAATACTTAAGGGGGAGGATTCTACATCCAATGCTGAAACTAATTTCTCCAATTTCTCATCAGCAACACCTACTGGATGAAATAAAACATTACCTATTATCGATAAAGATACTCCTACTTGACTGTGACCAAAAACTTCGGTTGGTAATAGGCCCATACAAATATTGTGCGGAACATGATAGTTATATGTGATGTGGAATAGAAATAAACAAAGAATACTATGTTTTAAAAAAATATTATTGATCAATAAATAAAAAACAGCAAATAAAAAAGTGAAAGGAGGAGGGTACAGTGACTGTAGTTCCCGTGGGCTCTCGCACCACAGTACAGTAACAGACGCAGGAGGGCTTGACTTCCGGGTTCGAAATGGGACCGGGTAAACTCCTCCGCTGTGACCGTACTCCCCACTCCTTTCGAATGTGATAGAGTGAGGTGATTATTGGCATGCCTTATGGACGATGGATAGCACGGGTATTGACGATAAATTATGAAGCTCGAACGGTTAGTACTTCCGGACTGAACACCTCGGAAAACCTTGGTGCTTACATCCGAAGTCTATCAAACTCGTCTTCTACGAGAGTTCTGCATTGCCTCGTCTTTGGGGCGGCTTCGAGCTTAGATGCTTTCAGCTCTTATCCGCTGGAGCGTGGCTACCC
>CAZMJH010000052.1:0-7225 GCA_964566595.1 uncultured Candidatus Poseidoniales archaeon | reverse complement strand
TTCAAAAAGTACAGGTGATGTAATTATTGGAATGATTGATGAAGTTAGACTTTATGAGATGGCTCTTTCTTCTGAAGAAATCAACATTTTACATGATAATGCCGCAAATTTTGCAGGTTCAGGACCTGGAGGAAATGATAATTTGGGGGCTATTAATTTTGAAAATGATCTGACTGAATGGGCAAATATATTTGCAAGTACTGAAGAAAACCCAGCGGAAGATGCAATAGACAACATGGGCGAGACCGCATGGGAATCTGATGGAAGTTGCCCACAAGACATAATGATTGATTTAGGCGGAGAGTATAATGTTGCGGCCGTAAAAATCATGTGGGGATCACACAATAATTTTAATTCCAATTTCCAATATGATATTGAAGTTTGGAATTCTCAAAACGGTTGGATTATGCAACAAAGTAACACTTTAGATACGCCACCAAATAATGAAAATATGTTGCATTTACTTTACCCACAACCCACACAAAAAATATTGATAAAATGTCAATATTATAATGGTCATGTAAGAATTAATGAAATTGAAGTATTTGAAGCAAATACAGATTGGCATACTTTTGATTTTGACAATGATCAAATTGAAAATGGGGACGATAGTTGTTTTAATGGAGATTCAAATTGGAATTCTGATGAGAATACAGATCACGATAATGATGGTTGTCATGATTCTACAGAAGATGGGGATGATGATAATGATGGCATAATGGATCAAAATGATAATTGTCCATTAGGGCAGTTTAATTGGGATACATGGAATGATGGTGTTGATTATGATCATGATGGTTGTCATGATATTAATGAAGATGATGATGATGATGATGATGGTGTTGATGATGCTTTAGATTCATGTGCACAAACAAGACTTGGAGCAGGAGTAAATTCACTTGGTTGTGAGATTTCATTTGCAGATGTTGATGGAGATGGAGTTGCAGATTCTTATGACACATGCCCTAACACACAAGTAGGTACTGAGGTGGATATGTTTAACGGATGCCCTCTTTATTCAGATGTGGATGGTGATGGGGTAAATGATAATGAAGATGCATTCCCTGATGACCCAACAGAACAATTTGATACTGACCAAGATGGAATAGGGGATAACGCGGACCTTTGTGATGATAGTTTACCTGGAGATCTTGTTGACTTGACAGGTTGTTTAGTTGATAATCAAACCGATAATAATGAAACATCAAATATGACAGTTTGTGAGGAATGGGAATCCTTAAATCCAGATTTAGTTAATTCTAGTTTACTTGGAAATGGTTGTCCTGATTATGTTTTTGAAGATACAGACGGAGATGTAGTTAATGATTTAAACCCAGATGGTTCTGAATTAGATAAGTGTCCAGAAACAGAAGTAGATCAAACGGTTGATGAATATGGATGTGCTACATCTGTATTGCCCCCAGCACTTGCTTCTGCTTTAGATTTTATACTCAATATAGATTCGTTACTTGGGCTTCCCGATGGTACTTTGGAAATTTTATTTGCTGTAGTGGGTATGCTGTTTGCCGTTATTAGATTTGCAGGCCGTAGAACTTTAGCGGGTAAAACACGCCGTGTTGAAAAATATTCTAGTGAAATTAGGATGGCGAGGTCTCGTAGGGAATTAGAGAATCTAGAAAGAAGAATTACTAAAGATAATAATAAGGGATTACTTCCACCAGGAGGATTTGGTGATTTGATGGAACTTATTGAAATGAGGGCTATAGAACTTGGAGAGATGGATATGGCTACACAAGTACATGAAACTGTTGTTGAAGCAGAATCAAGGAAAGAAGAACATGATCAAATGCTAGAAGAAATGGCAGGAACTAGGGAAGCAGTTGCTGGTTTACAAGAAGAACTCTCAGAAATGCGGCGTAAAGGCCCACCCGGTAAAGGCCGCCGTGGAAAAGGTCCGCCTAGACGTAGAGGTATGGACGAATCAGGTTTTAAGATTAAAGAATCCGGAGGTCCACGCAGACCTTCATTACATCCTGCTGATTTAGATGGTGATGGATTTGTTACAGATGAAGAAAGAAAAGTTTGGCGAGAACGCCAAGAAAAGGAGGATAGACTTTGGGAATATGATTGAGCAATATGATGCTTCGAAAAACATGAGAATTGTTAATCAAGGCATCATTTGTTAAATTTACAACTAAAGGTTATAGTGGGATTAGATGGGTGCGGTATCCGTATAGGGGTGATTATTTGGCTAGGAAGAGACGTGGAAAAGGTCAAAGACGCCGTAAAAAGGGCGGAGATAAACGTAGTTATGATGAGTTGGACAAATATCCTGTAAGGCCGCCTCATGCTTTTGCCAGAGTTGTTAGGGACAAAAGATCTCTGAATATTTTATATCAAGTTATTGAGCCGCCATTATCTAAAAAAGAAGAGAAATATCGTCAAGAAATAATGGATATATTTGTAAAAAGTCTTAATGCAAGTATTGAGGATATTGAAGCTGATGCTGCTGCTTATCTTAGAACTTCGATGGACAAAGTTATCAAATCATATGGAATGAAAATAAATAAAAAATCTAAATCTAAATTATTTTATTATCTTCGTAGAGATTTATTAGGATATGGAAAAATGGATGTTTTGATGTCAGATCCAAATATTGAAGATGTGTCATTAGATGGTGTTAATGTTCCAATTTTTGGATATCATAGAAAATTTGAATCTGTAGAGACAACGATAAAATGGGAAACAGATGATGAATTAGAAGCATATATCATTAAATTAGCTCAACGTTGTGGTAAGCATATTTCTGTTGCTGAACCTTTACTTGATGCTACATTGATGGATGGTTCTAGAATTGTTATGAAATTAGGACATGAAATTTCTACAAGAGGTTCAACATTTTGTATTCGTCGTTTCCGTGATGATCCATTCTCTCCTTGTGATCTTATTGCATTTAGAACCATGACTAGTTTAATGGTTGCTTATTTGTGGGTGGCTTTTCAACAAGGAGTTTCAATGCTTTATGTTGGAGGTACAGCATCAGGTAAGACAACAACTTTGAATGCAATGTGTATTTTTATTCCATGGCAAATGAAAATAGTCAGTATTGAATCAACTAGGGAGGTTAATATTCCTCAGCCAAATTGGATTCCAGGTTTAACAAGACAAGGTTTTGGTGGTGAATCTAATGAAGGGGAAATTGGGGAGTTCGAATTACTTAAAGCGGCTTTGAGAGAACGACCAGAATATATTATTGTAGGGGAAATTCGTGGTGCAGAAGCATATGTTTTATTCCAAGCAATGGCTACAGGACACTGTGCTTATTCAACAGTTCACGCAGATTCTGTACCATCATTAGTTCATAGATTAGAAAACAAACCAATTGATATCCCTCGTGTATTGCTTCCTGCTTTAGAAGCATGTGCAATTCAAATTCAAACTAGGATAAACGGTAAACGTGTTCGTCGTTGTAAACAACTTGTTGAAATTGTTGGTATTGACCCTAATTCAATGGAGATTATTACAAATGAAGTATTCAAATGGGATCCTTCAAGAGATGACTTTGACTTTAGTGGAAAATCTTACGTTTTGGAAAAAATAATGGTGAAAATAAATTATTCACAAGATGATATGCGTAAAGAATTACGTACACGTAAGCGTGTTCTTGATTGGATGGTATTAAATGACATTAGAAAATCAGATCAAGTTTCTCAAATTATCACAGAATATTATGTAAGGCCTGATCAAGTTCTTGCACGTGTAGATGGTTTAGTGTAAGGAGATTGAAATGGAATTAAATGCGTGGCAGAAGATAGGCCATCGCCTACTTGGTGGTATTTTAAGGAAAAGGGCAAGAGAAAATAAGGAATTGTCACAACATATCGAAAAGGGGAATCTTGGAGTAATGCCAGAAGTTTTTATGGCAACAAGTATTTTGTCAACAATTGCTACTATTGGAATATTAGTTGGTTTGAATGTGTTAGTGTTTATGCCAGGTATTGGTGGGGTTGCATTATATGAAAATATACAAGATCCAGTTGCAATACCTCTTTGTGTTGATTGGGCTTATTGGCATTCAGATGAGATTGATTACAATGTTAATTGGGGTGTTAATGATGATATGTATGGAGAAGTACAATATGGCGGATGTCCTTATTATCAAACGAAAGAATTTCCTGCATTTTTTAAGATGTTAATACCATTGTTGACCTTAGGATTAGGTCCATTATTAGCCTATAGAACTTTTGTGGGTGGCGCGAAAAGAGCAGCAGAATTTAGGTCGAAAGATATTGAAAAATATTTACCTTATGCTGCATCGTATACTGCAGCTATGTCGGCAGCAAATGCTACACCCCAGAAAATATTTCGTTCCTTAGCTAAAAATGAAGACATATATGGGGAAATAGCACATGATTCATCTCGAATTTATCGGGATACAAATCTTCTTGGATTTGATTTAATTACAGCCATTAAATTATCAGTAGGGCGCGCAGCATCTCCCTGGCTAACTGAATTTTTCCAAGGGATGGAAGGAACATTGACGGCAGGAGGTAATTTGAAATTATATTTCCTTAATCGTGCCGAACACTATATGAGAGAAAATAGGACAAGATTGCATGTATTCTTAGAAACATTGGCAATGCTTGCGGAATCTTATGTAGTGGTTGCTGTTGCTATGCCGTTATTTTTATTGGTTATGCTTGTGATTATGTTTTGGGTTAGTGGTTCTGGTTCTACTATGGATGAGAGTACATTATATTTTATTGTGTTAGGATTTTTACCTATGATACACATTGCTTATGGATACTTAGTTTGGGCAATGTCTGCAGATCAAAATATGTGAGGGGAGATGATGGCAAGAAAAAGAAAGAAGAAATTGAAAGTAGATTTGGATCTTCCTAAAGATGATCGTACCTATACTTATTTGTATTTAATTTGTTCAGTTTCTGCAATTCTTGGGTTATTATGTATGGGTTTTTGGTTTACTAATAGTAATTTTTTCCCGGGTAATGATGATGCATCTTTACCATTTTTTGTGAGTACGTATTGCCAAGCAACTGCTGCAGATGAATTTGGTAATCCTAATCCTCAACCTTTTGCAGATGCAAGATCAGGACTTGAACCTTCTTATAAGGATAATGAAACATGTGTCCTCTTGACAGATTCTCCCTCCCCAGCAGTATGGGAATTAAATGAACCGTGGAGTGGGATGGATGGAAAAGCGAGATCATTCCAAGTCCCCGGTTTGAAAGATTCTCAACTAGCAGGTCAATCTCACCCACTTCAAAAATTAACAGTTGATTGTACCGCCACTTCAGATTATCCCACTTTAAAATATACTGTGAGTATATTGGATGAAGATGAGGAATTAATAGGAGATACTTGGAGACATATTGGTATTGCTAATGAAGAACAAGGGGACTGTTATATCGAAATTCAACATGCAGATCCTGGTGAATATCAAATTAGAATGATACCAGAATGGCCAACAGAACTATCAAATGCTCCGGATTTTGATTTTACTTTCACTGTTACTGCAATGGTTTATGATGGTGTGCCAAATTACATGAATAATAAGTCTCAATGGATCGGGCCAGAATTGGAGTTAGCGGGTTTTTCATTACATCCAACAATTTATATCAATTTCTTTGGGTTTGGATTTTTCATACTGATATATCCTGCTTCGGTATATTGGGATAGAGTCCAGAAAAATATTAATTCTAGAGAAGAAAAATTTCCTGATTTCTTAAGAGATCTTGCAGAATATTGGAAAGGAGGGTTATCAATGACAGTAGCAGTAACATCTCTCGCGAATTCTGAATATGGTGCATTAAATGATGATGTAAAAAAGATGTCTAATCAAATTAGTTGGGGGGTTGCTTTTGGTGATGTATTGGATTTATTTGCATTAAGAGTTAACACTCCATTAGTTAAACGGGCAGTATCACTAATTTCAGAAGCAAATAAAGCAGGAGGTAAGATTTCGGATATTCTTGTAACTGCAGCAAGTGATAGTAGAGAAATTAAGTTTTTAGAAGGAGAAAGGAGTAGAACAATTTCATCATATATTGCTGTTATTTGGGTTTCTTACTTAGTTTTCATGATTGTTATTGTTATATTGTCAAGAGTGTTTATTCCAGCTATTGCTGAGTCAAATACTGGTTCTGGTGGAGAATCTTCAGCACAAATTGGAAACATGCAAATAAGGGCAATAGATCCGTTATTATTCCTAGTTGTGTTCTATTATGGAGTTACCGTGCAAGCGTTAGGCAATGGTGCAATGGCAGGTTTAATGGCCAATGGAAGATTAAGTACTGGATTCAAACATGGAGGGATGATGTTGGTTTTAGCAATGTTATCTTTTACTTTTGTTTCGTTTATTCCTTCATTGATTGGTGTACCTGCGAGTCCAGGTTTAAGCCCCTCACTTGGTATGTTGAGAATAACGTAATGGAATGAGTGGCATATATGCGTAAGCCTTCTTTAGATACAAATGGTCAAGTACATGTAATAGAAATGCTTACTCTATTTTGGTTATTTTTTATGTCTGCAATGTTTGTAATCAATATCCATGTTCCTGATTCCAATTCCGAAATAATTGATGCTTCATTGTCCATGGCAGGAAGAGATGCTCTTGATTTAGCTGCAAGTGAACCAGCATTAGATTCTACAAATCACACTTCAAAATTAACTGAATTTTTGTTTTCAGGAGATTATGAATTAGCGTGTGATTTAGTCCAACAAGGATTGCCATCTACTTATGAGGCAAATTGTTGGGTAGCTCAAAATAGTGGACCTATGTCAATTGCTGATTTTAGTGGTTCACCTATTGGAAATAGTGTTACTTCATATGTTATAGTTCAAGATTCAGGAGACATATGGAGCATTGCTCTTGATGTATGGAGTCAAGGAGGTGGAGCAACATGAATGATAATAAATTAACTACAAATATATCTGGACAAATGTTGTTAGCAGCAGGTTTAGTATTATTGATGAGTTTACTATCAATGTCTCTTTATGGAGTTAAAGTTGCAGGATATGATTTGCCAAGAACTAGTGATGTAACAGATGTTCTTGATGCAACTGAAGAAATTAATGTAATATTTCTTCCAGTTTTAGAAAATAGAACTGAGGTGCGTGTTGATGCTGGTATGGAAATATATGATGCTGTTGAAGATGCAATAGATTCGGTAGAATATGATTTAAAAAGCCATGGTGTTTTGAGGGGAATGCAATTTAGTTTGAAGGGTGTAGAGATTCATAT
>CAZMJH010000051.1:0-7306 GCA_964566595.1 uncultured Candidatus Poseidoniales archaeon | reverse complement strand
ATTAAGAGAATGCGCGGATGGAATTCTTCTTCAATTCGGAGGACAAACTGCAATAAATCTAGCACTACCATTAGAAAGAAGATTGGAGTTGTTGAAAAGTAAAGGCTTGGATTTAAAATTATTAGGAACAAGTATTGATGCAATAGATGAAGCAAGTGACAGAGAAAGATTTGAAAGATTTTCAAAAGAAAATGGATTAAAAATGCCTACAGGACTTACAGGTAAAACTTCTGAAGAGGTGCGGAAGGCAGCAAAT
Source organism: uncultured Candidatus Poseidoniales archaeon (assembly GCA_964566595.1). Classification (GTDB taxonomy): domain Archaea; phylum Thermoplasmatota; class Poseidoniia; order Poseidoniales; family Poseidoniaceae; genus MGIIa-I. The sequence continues at coordinate 7,050 of CAZMJH010000051.1, read as the reverse complement.
AGCATTGGATTTCCCGTTCTAATAAGGCCTTCTTATGTTCTTGGAGGAAGGGGTATGGAAGTACTTGCTAATGAACATCAATTAAATGCATATCTTTCAGAAGCATATATCACTCCTGAAAAACCGATCTTAGTTGATCAATATTTATCGCATGCAACAGAGCTAGATGTAGATGCAGTTTCTGATGGAAAAGAAGTTCTTGTAGGTGCTATAATGGAACATTTAGAAGAAGCAGGCATCCACTCAGGCGATTCAACATGTTTTATACCTACACAAAACATTCCTCAAAATATTTTAGATTTAGTTAAAGAACAAACTAAAATCATAGGACTTGGACTAAATATTGTTGGTTGTTTCAACATACAATTTGCTATTCAAAATAAGGACTTATACGTCCTAGAGGTAAATCCAAGATCAAGTAGAACTGTTCCATTCGTAGCAAAAGCAACAGGCATCCCATTGGCAAAAATTTCAGCAAAAACAACATTAGGTGTTGCACTTTCTGAACAAATTATTCCCGAACCTACAAAAGGTCACATATGTGTTAAAGCACCGGTATTTCCATTCATAAAATTAGTAGGATTGGATCCTGCTCCTGGGCCTGAAATGAAATCAACTGGCGAAGTTATGGGAAGTGACATTACAGCAGAACGTGCATACCTGAAAGCAAGATTAGCAACCGAAATTCCAGTGGCGACATCTGGAGGAGTATATCTTACTGTAAGAGATGAAGATAAACTAGCTTTACTTCCACTTGCAAGAAAACTAGAAAGTAGCGGGTTTGAATTATTTGCAACACCTGGAACTTCAGATACTTTAAGAAAAAATTCCATAAATGTAAAAACAGCATATCGAATAAATGAGCCAGGTCACCCAGATGCACTAGATTTAATGCATCAAGGAAAAATACAATTCATAATTAATGTGCCTACAATTAGTGGTGGAGCTGTAAGAGATGGAAATATTATGAGAAGATTGGCTGTTGAAATGAATATTCCATTTGTAACTACTATATCTGGAGGAAAGATGGAAGTTGCAGCAATTTTAGAAGCACGCAAAGGTACTCTTAAACCACTAAAACTTCAAGTAAATTATCAAACAATAAAAAATAAAACAAAAAACAAAAATATAGCATCTGACAGTTCGAAATATTTAGGTCAAGCCTAACATGAATCATAAGCTTCTATGATATATTTTGTTGTTGGTGATGTCCATGCTAACTCTGAAACACCCTTCTTGCCAGATTGTGCATATGAAAATATGACATCTTCAACTCTAACATTGCCCTTAGAGGAACGGGCAAGTATTGTTCTCCTCTTGAGTTTTTTACCAGTTCCATGAGGATCATATACTGTATCAAGAGCATCATTAAGGAACCACTCTGGTTTATCTGAATCTTTTCCTTCAAATGTTTTAGATGTTTTACTAACTCCAAATAGTCCCGAAACTTTAGTTTTAGTTTTTGATTTAGATGTTTTTTCTTCTACCTCTAATTCTTCATCTTTTGAATCTATTGCGGCACCTTCTGCCTTTAATTCTTTTAACAACTCTTTCCTAATCTTTGTGGATAATGATTTTCTCAATTTAGCTTCTATCGATTTTTTATCAGTGTTTTCTAATTTTTCTTTTAGTTCCTCAACTTCTGCCTTTAATTTGGAATTTTCAACCTTAATGTCTTCTTTTTCAGTGATATAAAATGCACTCACCTTAACTAATGATGTTTCCATTGCTGCTTCCAGTTGAATGCCAACAACATCAGATGATGCATCACGCCATTTCCTCCATTGCATCATAGTAAATGAATGGATGTCAGTACCACATTTAGGGCAAAAAGAACGCTTAGGAGGTTTCAATACAGGTATTTCTTTGATAACATCTGCATCAACTCCTTCGAATTCACCAGTTGCAATATCATGTATGTGCTTAGATGCATCTATTCCTAATGTCATTGATTCCCGATACAATTTATCTGAAAAATCAATTTTTCCAGATTTAACTAATTCCCATGATTCTGAAGATCCAACAACCGTATTTACAGCATAATTTGAAGCAGCACTATCTCCAAATTTCATAAGATTTATTGATAACTCTTCACCATCATCTTCTCTTTCTTGATCTTCAAGATATGGAAGACCCTCATAAGTTTCATCATCTTCCCCAGGAGCAGCAATACCAAGCCTAATTGGATTTGCTCCTTCTTCGATTTGAGCCATTAAATTAAATTTTTCAGCCATTGAAATGTCATCTCTAACTTTGATTGCCTCTTTTAATTCGTGTAAATCATGACCTGTTGAAGTTATTGGGCCTTCTCCATTCAAAAAGGTGTGGCCACAAGCCAAACAAAACTTTGCCACTGCGTCGACCTCGGCCTCGCACTTAGGACAATAGACCCCGCCCATCGACACGCATGAATCGTTATTGTTCTTCAAGTATAATGTTCATATATCGAAATAAACGGTTTTTAATAGGTTTTCTTAGTTAACCGCCTGCGATATTAATTCACAAACGGAATTTTTGTCTAATTCTTGTAATAATCTAGCTAATTTAGGACCTGATTTTTCACCAATGATTATTGTATAAAGTAAGGAATATACGCCTCCCAAATTTAAATTCATTTTCTTCGCAGGTATTGTTATAGCCTGTGAAATATTATCTGAATCCCACACTTCCAAATCAGTCAAACTTTTTAATAATTCAACTAAATATTCATGCGCAGGGAAATCAAAATCACTAATTATTTTAGGATTTACGGAACTATTAATATTGATTCTTAATTCAGATGGGAAATGGTTAGAATTAATCCAATTTCTAATCTTTGATAATTTTTCACATAATTTTTCACTGGGATTATTTGCAGATAAAATATATCCTGTTTTCTCAAGTGCTGTCCAAACATCAGAATCATTTATTCGTATTTGTGCTAACATAGAAAGATGTCTAAATGGTACTTTAAATGCTTCATCAATCTCAACATTCATCTCAAGTTGAGAATATCTAATACTGCCTTCAGCTTCTTCTTTCAAAACTCTTTGTCTTTTTGATAATTCTTCAATATTTACTTCATCAGGCAAAGTAACTGAGTGACATGTTCTTTCATACTCATCTGCTAAATTTAATAATAATTCACCAGTATTGAATTCCAAATGTTTACCTGGTTTTGAACGAGCAATAAGATATCTTAAAATTTCTGAAGGTATTAATTCTAATACATCCATAGGACCAATTGTGATTCCAGTGGAACTAGACATTGCCCCTACTCCTTTCAACGATATCCATTCATATGTCAATGGATGTGGTGGAACGTAACCAAACATTTCTGAAAATTTACGGCCTGTTGAATAAGAACCTCCAGAGGTTCCATGATCTTTACCAAAAGGCTCGCAAGTTACTCCTATCCAACTCCATTTTGCAGGCCAATCAAGCCTCCAAGGTAATTTTCCTTCTCCTATCCTTATATCATTTTTACCAGAATCTCCATTTACATCATTCCAATACACATAAGGCCATTCAAAATGAGAAACTGTAATTCCATCCATTGAACCGTGATTATTTACGGGATTATAGGGGAACCAATCATCAGATAATTCTCTACCAGAAATGGTTTCAATTATCTCTCTTACTTCCTCAACATTTTCACAAGCAATTTTAACCGCATCTGCAAATTTACCATCACAATAACTTTGATAATTGTCTATTAATCTTGGCTTTACCCCAATGTTTTCTAATGCCTGTAAAAAAGGATTCAAGAAAAAATCTGAATAAGAACCGCCATTTAAATCAGGTTTACCATTTTCATCAGGTGCAGGAATACAAGCCAATTGATGTCCAACATATTGTTCATATTCTGAATCTAAAAAATCATAAACCTTTCTTAATGGATCTGCAGAATCAATAATAAAAACAAATTCAGAATTCAATCCTAATCTAATACATGCTCTGTGAATGATTTCACCTGTAAGAATCTCTCTTAAATGCCCAATATGAAATTCGCCACTTGGCGTTATTCCTGCAGCAATGATGTGTTTTTTACCGCGATGTGCCAATCTTTGTGCAACTGCATCTGCCCAATGCATTCATTTCACCTATACCGTGACTGTCCTTATTAATCCTCGAAGAGGAATTCCTTCTATTTCATTAAGTTGTGTTTTATTTACCAATACTAATGCAAGTAAAACCTCTGCCCCCATTCCTTGTAATACTGAGATTGTGTTTTTCATTGTTTTCCCTGTAGATAAAACATCATCCACAACAACTACTCTCTTACCTCCAACTTGACCATATTTTGTTGATAAATGCCCACCTTCCTCTCCTTGACCATCTCGATGTATAGCAACATCAACATTTAATTGTGATGCGATTTCATGTGCAAACAATATTCCATTAATGCTTATCCCCACAATAGTATCTACTGATTCCACATCCCATTCCATCTCTTCTAACACTACATCAGCAAATATAGAAGATAATGCTGCTATTCTTGTAGGCCTCGCACCAATTGTCCTCCAACCAATTCTAATGTCTATCGGTCTTTCTTCTGAACCCTCACTAGATGTACTTGTTAATAACCATAAAATTGTACTTTGAGATAAAGATAATTCATCTGCTATTTGCTCAGTAGACAACCCTTGTTGTTTATATTTCGCAACAGTCCTTCGCAGTTCATCGATACTTAATGCCATGCTAACGTAAAGGGGTTAACCACATGAGATATTAATACGTCGCTGAGTAGTAGCCTTAATGTTGCACATTCTCTCGGGTAAACAATGGGCGACTTTGATTATGAGGAGTTATTAGACCGTGCGCGGGAAAAAATACCTGACGATATTTCCAATCGTGAAAGATGGACATTACCTGCACCAGACATTATGATTGAAGGTTCAAATACATACATTAGAAATTTTTCAGAAGTTGTATCTCATATGGAAAGAGATTCCGTACATGTTTTTCAATTCCTTCTAAAAGAATTAGGCACAAGTGGAGCAATAGATGGACCCCGTGTACATTTCAAAGGAAGAATACCTCCAAAAAAGATTAAACAAAAATTTGTTAATTATGTTAATACATACATCAAATGTTCACAATGTAACGCTCCTGATACTAGTTTCATTAAAGAAGACCGTACAACTTTACTCAAATGTCAAGCATGTGGAGCTACAAGGCCTGTTAAATTGTAAAATTAATCCTAATTTTACTTTTTCAAATGTTTTTTCCCGACATATATTGCCACTAAAGATACCAGAGTCACCATCAATATATTTCCTGCCAAATTTACATACTCCATTTTCTCCTCATACTCAGATGAAGGGCGAATACAATTTGCTTCTCTTGCATCCAAAATTGTTGAATCAAATAAAACTGCACGACCATCTAATTCCTCAGATCCTTCGGGAAGAGTGATTCCCAAATGAATTAATGCAGAAACTGTAACATCTACAACTACAGGATTAGTTGTCATCTCACCAGATAGTGTATTTTCCCCAATCGCTAACATAAATGTAGTTCTATCAATTAAAGATGAGGGGCTATGTGCATGAGGTCTTACACCTCCACCTCCATGGTCACTAGTTATAATTACAAGCCAATCTTCTCCAGATTTATTTCTTTGATCAAGTGCACTCAAAATTTCTGCAGCCATATCATCCGCCTGTTCTACAGCATCAACATACTCAGTAACATTTGGACTAAATCCATATTGATGTCCATTGGAATCTGGATTGTCTATATTCAAAAATAACAAATCTAATTCAGTATCATTATTGATTAATTCAATTGTACGATTCTTTATTTCAATATCTGTATCATAACGTTCTTGAATATCTGCAGATTTTTCACCAAGAATATTATTGTCAATTCCGCTCCAATAAAGGATAGCAGCTGTTTTTAATTCTGAATTTTCGTCATCAATCATTTCGAATATATTCTTTACGGTAGAATGATTACTTCCTTCAAATGAATTATCCACCACACCATGCCTATCACACCAAACCCCTGTTAACATACTAGACCATGAAGGCCCAGAAATTGAAATAGGGCCAACAGTAGAGTTGAATGACCAGGATCCATTTTCTTTCAATTCTCCAAAAGCACTACCTTCTCTTTCAGCACTTGATTCTGCAACATCGGCCCTAACTCCATCAATACCAATTATCAATACCTTCGGTTCTAAATCCGTTGAATTATCAATCACTTTATTTGAAAGGTTTTCATATTCTAAATACACATCATTATTCACAAATAATAATGAATGACACAACAATAAAGAAATTAACAAAATTGTATTCAATGTTTTTCTCATTTGTATTCCCTCTTTTTACACTAATACTCCTATAGGTAACGAAAGAGACTCATATCGATTATCAATCGCAGACCAATCTACATATTCTCCTTCAAATTCAAGCACACTCATCATCCAAAAATTTTCAGGTTCCACATCAATATCAATATAAAAATAAATATTAGCATAGGTATAACCTGGCTCAAAATTCAAATCAAGTGGAACTGCAGCTATTACACTATTTTCCGGAAGATTAGCCCATTCCTCTCCATAAAAATATGTTCCAATAGGAAAATCAAAATCTTCTGTATTAATTCCATTTGAATTAATAAAATATGATTCAAGTGTAACTTCCAACTCAACACCAAATGGATCCCATTGATTGAAATCCCAATAATATTCATCAGGAATTAAAAACCATATTCGAAACTCATCGTCCCCATAATTTGCAGCAAATAATTGTATTTCAGCAACTAAATAATTTTCTTCGCTTTCTTGACTAATATCTTTGGTAATTAAAGAATAATTAGGAGTATCTAATGTTGCAGTACAAACAACAAACGCCAAGGGAGTAATTAATAAAAATGCAATTGCATAGGAAATACAAACACCTTTTCGTGTTATTTTCATCCGATAATCTTCACCCTCTTTTGTTTTTAAAAGAAATATTAAAGCAGCACTAATTCCAAAAATTTCTCCAATTAATATTACATTCTCTAAGGAGTCAGTCAATAACAAACAATCAGTTAATGAAAGATTTAAAAACGCTGAAAATT
>CAZMJH010000050.1:0-7517 GCA_964566595.1 uncultured Candidatus Poseidoniales archaeon | reverse complement strand
GGTTTCTACCAAACTTTTATTGTCTTCCTCTGTGATTTGCCTTACTACATTAGCAGCGGCATCTCCTGTCGTTCTCATTAATTGATGAATTCGCATTGTTGCTTCTTGGACCATGCCTGATGCTGTAACGTCTTCTTCCGTAGATTCAAATTCAATTTCTTCAGAACCTGCTTCAACTGGAACCACGGGTTCTTCGCCAATTGGTATAAGTTCTTCTTCATCGAGTGGAACTACAATCTCTTCTATTTCTGATGATTCTTCCGCAGTATCCTCGGAATTAACCTCGGAATCTGTTTCTTCTGCTAAATCATCATCAATTAATGATTCTTCTTCGACAACATCTTCTGTCAAAACATCATCAATTAATGATTCTTCTTCGACAATATCTTCTTCCTCATCAGGCACCGGTATCGCCTCCTTCAGCTTCTTCTACAACTGCATCAAGATCTATGTTGGCTATTTCATTAAGTAATCTTGCGGGATCTCCTAATGATCTTTCAATCGAACGTAATCTTGCTTGAACTACAGTCAAACGGCTATATACCTGGCCATATACCTTATCTACATATTTTAATACAGCACTTATGCATATTGCAGTAATTGCAATAATCAAGATAAGTGACAAGATATTAAGAATATCGCCAGAAAGAAGTGGGGGGAATCCAAGTATTGTCATTAAAAATCCTAACAATGGCAATGTGAAAATTATTGTCAATTGTTGCCTTGATTTTTTCAAGCGTTTGAAATGTTCTGTGAAAAGTGTAGTCTGTCCCAATCTAGCTCTTTGATAATCAGCATGAATAATCTGAAGTTCGTCTGATGCAGCATATGCATTGTAAATTAACCACAAAATTACTGTAACTAAAAGCAATGGCCCTAGCAAAGTCCATTCTGATAAATGGAATATCATGCCCAAAAATGCCGCTCCGGTGTAAGCCCCTAACTGTTTTAATTTTTCTCGCTCCCTGCCTAATTGGAATAACATTGCTGAAACTAAAAATAAAGTCATAACTATTCCCACACTAACGAATTGTGATACAGGACTCCAAGATATTACAGAGGCATCCATCGCAACATTATCATTTTCTAAGACATTGCCCTCTGCCCCAATAGGCATCAAAGAAACCCTACAATCTACCTTTTCACTTGTTTGCCACCATTCTAAGCGTGCAACCTCTACCTCCCAAGTAAATTCTACCTCTGTAGATTGTTCTAAAGCCATAACTGGCCTAGTATCTTCCTCTTCAGAATAAATCTTAACACGACCATCACAAATCAATTGAACGTCCATATAAGGAGTTATTGCTGTACCTCCATTACGAATTATAGCGACTATTTGTCCACTTTCACCTTCTAAGATAGCAGTGGAATCCTCTTGGAATTTAATTGATTTGACAAATGGATCTGCAAAATTATCTAACGTTATTATGACTTTAATTAAAGTACTTGTACCATCGGTAGGATGTGTTAATCTCAATGTCAAATTATAACCATCCCCGGGTAAAACACCCTCTACATTAGATGCATTAACTACTATTTGCATAGGGGGGCTTTGAATGTGTCTTGCACGTCCCAGCATATCCACTATTTCTCCTTCTTGTAGTGCAACCCCTCCTGTTGTTGTACCAAGTAAAGTAAATGTCCAATTATACAGTGTTTGATTTTCTGGAGATATATTGAGTTCTGATAAATTTAAAAATCTTTCAGACGAAATTAATTCCACTTTATATTCTGGAGTTGAGGGGTATCCGCCGGCATTATATTCTGCTTGAGAAGGTACATGAGACCACGGCAAATCAATAGTTGATGCTTGCCCGAAAACATAATGTTCAGAATCAAGTATTCGTTCTACAACTAAATTTACAGAATGATTTCCTGCGCCAACAACTTCTAAATCCACAGGTTCTACCAACATGTCAAGAATTCCCGTTTCTAAGAAATAATAATTTTCAGAACCGGCTCTAACCTTGAACGAAACTGTTTTTTCTTGGCCTAATGCAAGAGTAAATGCTGGTTCTGGGGGTTGAGTTAATTGCCATCTATCGGAATCAGGATTAAATGAAATTGATACATTAACCACTATGTCTGCATTACCTGAATTTTTCAAAATGGCAGTTATTTCTTTTTCATCACCTGGTATAAATTTGAGTTCTTCCTCCCAACCAATTACTTCCAATGCAAAAAATGGCCTTACTGTTACGGTTTTTGTAATATTAATCAATTCTTGTCCTGTAGAGGAATTCTTCAAACTATACCATAATGTGAATTCTTCTCCATTATACAACATATTTTCTTCACTTATAGGTGGAACCTCAATTGTGAAACCTCCTGCATGGCTAGAATCTACAGGAACCTGTAATGACATAGGATCTAATGTAACATTCCACCCCGTTTCTAAATAAACGCCCACATTCATATTCTCGAGTAAATTTCCTGAATTAGAAACCCAATACATAATCGTCTCGTTATCACCAGGAGTCACTTCAATTTCGGGTAAAGTCACCTCAAGATTATGCCATGCCTCAACTTGTACCCTTATTGTTCCATTAAGATTAATATCCACTCCTGAAACAATTTGAACCGCTATATCATATGTTGTATCAAAAGAAGCCCCCTCAAGTGCTGTTACTTCAAATCGTATATCATGAGACCTTCCAGATTTCAAAACAAATTGAGTATTTCCCATCACAGTTACAGTTAATGGTGTTCCCTCGGGGATTGTTGTGATAACATCAAATGTAGACAAAGTATTACCTGTATTATTTACTTGTAATAACGTTATTGCATCACCTAAATAAGTCACATTTACAAGTGCTACTGAAGGTGTTAAAATTGCTGATACTTCTTTTCCAACTACTACTGGCGAATCATGTTCTAAAAGAGTCTCTCCTGAATCCATATCAATTACACTTATTTTTACATTTTCAATATGTCCTTCGTATGTGCCTGCAGGTGCTTTTACAGACATTGTGAAGTTTTGAATATGAACTCCAGAAAGTGTGGGCCAATCTGACATCTCAGGACTAATAGTGAAAGAGGAGGTGCCAAATGTCACAACCCAATTTTCTGAAACGTTGACTTGTAAGGAATAATTGCCAAGGCCATTGCCTGTATTTTTAAGTGCTAAATTAAATGTTGTCGTATTATCTGGAACTAGACTTTGGGTTTCATATTCCGTTATTTCAACAGAGTGATATTTAGGGACAACATATTTCACAACTCTTGTAACCGGTGATGAATCAACTACTAATCCTGTTGTGTCTAATATCTCAGCGGTTACTGGGACTTCTAAAGTTCCTGCAAGAGGCCCCAACCCATCTGATGATGGTTGTAATACACCTAAGGAGGAAAATACGGGCTCTCCATTTTCATCAATTAAGGGTGCGCTATGTACTGTTGGAGTTATTGTTGCACCCCAACGAGTAGTCTCTTGAGTGCCACCAGAATCAGCTGGGGTAAATGTCAAAGTTCCTACACTCAAATTTGCCCCGGATGTATCCTGTGGATCATCAATCAAATTATGTCTCATTTCTACTCCAAAATCAATTGCTTGTATCGTGTCCCCATACATTGCTTCGGCTTCAGAAAGAATATATTCTGTTTGATCTATTGCAGGGTCTACAACAATAACGGGTTGTACTTCAACATCTGTTTGACCGGATTTTGGAACTCCCGCTCCAGTAGCAGTTGCTTGCACCCATACAACAAGTTGTGTTCCCTGCATTAATTGGTGTGCTGGATTTAATGGGTTAGAGAGAGGGGGCAGTGTTACTTGTAAAATTGCGCTTTCATTTTCTCCAGGATTTAACACACTAGTTCTTTCAGAAAGTAACATAGTATCCCATCCTTCGGCAACAGAGCCTAAGCCTGAAACTAAATCAAACGATGTTGGAGCATTACCTATATTTTCTATTACAAATATTATAGGGGTCATATTACCAGGTTGTACGGGAGTAACAGGCAACACAGTATTTGCTGTAACGGATGCTAAAAGAAGATCTCCAGCCATTACCAAATTATTAGAGGATAATTGGTAACCATCAGCACTTGTGATATTTACGAATATTTGTGAAGCATTAGCTCTTGATTCATCAATCGGCACTGTAATCACTACAGAAACTGCTCCGCTTGTACCTGCTAACAAGTTAAGCACGGGGGGAAGAGGAGTGGCTGCCCATCCTTTCTCATCCCATGCTGTAACGACATACGAGTCTGGAAGTTCTCCGACATTAGAAACTAAATATGTGAGCATCGTACTAGATCCAGGAATTACTGCTTGATCCGGTGCTGGAATTATTTCTGCTCTATATTCGCTAAAGTTGACTATGCGGGAACCTAAATCCACCTCATCAGTACCAATTCCAACAAATGTAACTGTTGCATTCATCCACCAACTGCCCACCATACTAGTACTATCAAATGTAATTGAAAGTGCCTGTGCATTTGCTGGATAGGAGATACTTCCCGCGTCAAGATTTTGAAATCCTGAAGTAGGGGTTATTGGAATTCCTCCTGATACCGGAGTCATAGTTACATCAAAAACGGCATTTACGGGAATATTTCCTGCATTTCTTACAATTGCCTCATAGGTAGTAGAACCAAGGGATAAACGAGGAGGGGGGTATGCAGCCAAAGGTAAATCATCCCCCAAATAATCTCCATCTTCTAAATTTTCTACATCAAATAAAAAATTATGAAAATTATTGGAAATATCATCTTCACCGCCTACTGCTTCGGATAATGTTGCAAGGAATTTTTGACCAACTCCTACGCGAGAAACAGAATATGAAAACGTAAATGTTTGAAATTCAAAGGGGTCCAGCTCTATTTCTGTACCTCCTGTATTAATGAGATCATTTGGGTCAATACACGCGCAGTCATAGTTAAGAAACAATGTTGATTGGCCCGTAGTTACTCCTTGATTCGTTATATTTACACTTATTTGATGGCTATCTGTTGAAAGAATGTTAGTGCCTCCTTGGTTTACACTTCCTCCTAGTGTGGTAGTCACACTTACAACCATCATATCAGGTAAAGTACTTCTTCCATCAACCTCCAAATTATTTTGGTTATCCAATTCCCCTACAGATGTTAAAAATGGTTGAATTAACATCAATATTGTGAATATTAATGCTGTTAACTTTTTATCCAAGTGCTTCACCTCCCTTCAAAGGTTCTTCAAATCTTGAAACTACAATTGATATTCCTCTTCTTTCCATAATTTCTACCAATTGATGTAACATTTTATTATGCTCAGAATCTGTAATGCCAAGTCTGCGGCGTTCTTCCCAAAGTAATAATTGCTCTGTTTTAGACAAATAACCGTCTCTTAAATATAATTCAAGAGTGCTTCTGTATGAATCTCTATTGCTTATGGCATAAACAATAGTATTACCTGGCAATCTATCAGCATAAGATTGTATTGAATTTCCAAGAGACAATGCTTCATCAAAAGAAAGCTTTCTACGATCAACATCATTTTGTATATTACTCGCTACTTCTTGTAATTGATAATGGCTTGTGGCTTTCCTTATCTTTTTCATATGACGCCTTGCGGTACGGGTAAGCCTAGCGTTCGCCACGACTCTCCTATACTATGGGGATAATTAATCAATCGGATGTTTACAGATAATTTATGCATAATGAATAAGGGGCTATTCATTAATCCTTAATTAACCAAAATACTCAAGTCCTCTACCTTCTACCAGCCACATGACCACTGGAAAAAATATCGAAATTGGCGATACAGCGCCTGACTTTATTGCATCGGATTCTGAGGGGAACACTATATCTCTTAGTGATTTGATTTCTGAAAAATTAAGTGTGGTTTTATATTTTTACCCAAAAGACAGTACTCCCGGATGCACCATACAAGCTTGTGACTTTAGAGATAGCATGGAACTATTATCCTCAAAAAATGTTGTTGTACTGGGTGTAAGTAAAGATTCTGAAAAGAGCCACCAAAAGTTTATTGAAAAGCAATCTCTGAATTTCTCATTATTACTTGATGAAGATCTGAAAATCCATAACAAATATGGTGCATGGAGAGAGAAAATGAATTATGGTAGAACCTATATGGGTACTTCCAGATCTACATTCATAATCGGAACTGATGGGAAAATAAAATTTGCAAAATATAATGTTAAAGCAAAAGGGCACGTAGAACGCTTAATTAAAGAATTAAACTTATGAGGGAGTAATAATGGATAAAAATGAAGATATTAAAAACAATATTGTACAATTTCTCAGGCTTTGTATCAATTATACAAATGATTCTCTTGAACGAAAATCTAAGAGATTGGAAAATTTAACCGCGGAAGAAATTAAGGTTGCAATGGTAGAAATTGGAAAATGGGAGAACTATAAACAATTTACAGAATACACAATAAAGGAGTTGTTAAATGGTGAATTAGATGAGTGGATAACTCGTTTATATGATCCTGAATTTAATCCTGGCCCTAGTTAATTATTCAATACATGAAACCCTATTCAAAACTTCTAAGGAAGTCACGCCATTTGAAAGTTTCATTTCAATCTCATCTCCTGTATTAATCCTAATACAAAGATCCTCCGACATTCCATATGCGTAAGGGAGATTCAACAAAGAACAAGCAGGCAAAGTCAATGGGCAAACATCAGTATTAATGATTGCTTTAGGGCCTTTTCCAGTATAGACTAGCCCCATTAAAACAAAAGGTGCTACTGTCGACCCTGAACCTTTAGGATATATCAAAATTGTATTTTCAATAGACGAACCATCTAAAGGATGCCCTGCTTCTTCAATAACACCTGTATCTCTATTTACATATCCCAAATATGTTATTGGAACGTCAGTAACTAATGCTCTACCTGTTACTATCCATTCATCCTGAGACGGAAGTCCGCTTCCTTCTGAACTTACCCTTCCCATTTGAGGTGATTTATTTGTAGCAAATGCATCTTTTACTTTAACATCTAATATTGGACGAGTCCCCTTAGACAAATTTGGATTAAAAGCATGATGCACACAATCCCATATATTCATCACACTAGTTGGAATTCTATTCAATCCACTTGTTAAATAATGCTCTGCCTTCAAGGAATTAGTGAGTATATGATTGTACTTAATTCTATTATAAGGTGTAACTTCTGGACAAGTGTCCTTCAATATCAATGCCCCTGCTTCTTCAATAACATCTAAAGTTCCCTCTTGCTCCAATAATTTATGATTATGGCTACTTGTAAACACCCAAAGTCTTTGATTTGGTATTCTTTCACCCAATTCCATTCTATTTCTTACTGCTGCTGCAGTAGTCCTTACTTCACCAACACTTGCTTGTGGGCAACCAATCACCACTAAATCAACCTGGCCTGTTGGAGCTAAATCCTCATAACGACCCATTAACTCCTCATTAGTAAAAACTAATTCCCCTTGCGGAATCCAATTCTCAACCAAAACAGGTTGTTTAGTGACTCCCTCTGCCCATAACATGGGACATCCATAATTTGCTGCTGCAGCTGTCAATGCTTTTTTCTTT
>CAZMJH010000049.1:2400-7590 GCA_964566595.1 uncultured Candidatus Poseidoniales archaeon | reverse complement strand
GTGAAACCCTCACTCTTGAATTCCATACTGAATCGATAGATTCTTGGGATAATGGAAATAATGTGGTGGGGGTCCGTGTTAGACTTGCCTATAATGAGGATGAAACAAGCACAGGAATTGGGTGTATAGTATCAGGAGGGAATCCCCAACCTGATGATATAGTAGGAACGATAATTCATAATCAATTCAATACAACCATGGGTGGAACTAATGATCAAGGTGTAACGAATCACCACTTTGTGGTTGCGGAATGGTATAATGCTTCTATGGTGGAAGTTGGGAATGTTTCAGGGCTTTCCGAATTGGAAATCCATGAACAATTAGATGCTGGAGAAGTTGGTTTAGGGGTGTATTCACTTGACATTACAGTAGATGTCGAGACAGGTGGTGCTGCTGGTTGCCAACATACTGATGATGGCGAAGAGGTTGAATATCTCGTTCAACTACTCATTCTAGATTATACTATAAAACCAGCATTATAGGCGATGTTTGATTTTTATGAAAATACACTGGCAGAATCACGTAAGAGTTATGAGGAGTGATATGTTAGGGTGGGAATGGTGAAGTCAGTGAGAATCGTCAGGTTGCCTCTGTTTTTGTTAGGGATTTTTGCATTGAGTTTGTTTGTTATGGCAACCCCTGCGGCTGCTCAATCACCTAATCCAGACATTGATATTCAATGTTCACCCTCGAATATACCAATTGATGTGTATCCTGGCTCAACACGTGTAGGAATTACATACTGTACAGCTACTAACCCTACTGGTTATTCAGAGACAGTAAGGATTACAATCACTAGTGGGGGTCTTGCATTCGCTGGACCAGGTTCAGTAACAGTTGGTGCGACATCTTCAATAACATTTGAAGTTACAGTTAGAGGAGATTTAAGGATGCCTGAAACAACACGTGTGGTTTCAATTGCTGGAACTGTTGAAACATTCAATGGTGCACCTAATCCAAATCCAGTGCAAAAAACAGCTAATGTAATGGTAGTAGTTAAACAATTTAGCAGATTACAAGTTGAAGCATCAGAACCATTCAAACAATTAAGACCTAAGGTTGATTATTACTTTGAATTCAAAATATACAATCAAGGTAACGCACTTGATAAGTTCAATATTGAAGTTGCAAATAGAGATGAGTTAGAGGAAGCAGGTTTCCAAATTTCGCTTCCGTTGATTTCTACAGAGATCGATGCTCAAGCTCCAGCACAACAAGTGAATGTACTGACTAGAACTCCAAAGATACAAGGTTGGACAGATAATTATTACCAGTTGCAATTTAAGGCTACTAGTGATTTCTCTGTTAGAACAGAAGGAATTCCAAATTATCAAGTTCAGATGATAACAGTTTACGTTAGAGGAGTATATTTGCCAGGATTTGAAATTATTCCCACATTATCTATGTTAGCGTTTGCTGCTGCTGTAGGCTATCGTAGATTCGATGTAGAAGAAGAAGACGAGAATACTGGAATTAGTATAGAAGTTGAGAATTGAGTTAAAACGTACACGTTTGACAATTCATTTGATAAACCTATAGCATTAGTGGTTGATTATAGAGGGATGAGAGAATATGAGTGGATTATTAGATAAAGCAAAGAAAATAGATCCTGCGATTGCGGAAGAAGTAACGGAAGAAGTAGTTACAGAAGCAGCAAGTGGTGCTGCAGCAGAAGCAGTAGCATCAGGAATGTTGGGTGGAATGATGTCTGAAGGTTTAGCAATGAAGGTTGGGGCAGCAGCAATTAGTTTACTTGTAATTTTTGTAGGATATCAAGTAGTGATGGGTTTCAGTTTTGGAACAGGTTCTATGACAATTACTGACCACTCAATTGAAGAAGATAATGATGCTTTAAAGATAAAAATAAGATTTGGTAATCCTATGTTTTCAAGTGCATCTAAAGATGCAGTACAAGTTAGTGTTAGTTTCGGTGACGTAGAAGTTTATACTACAACTGCTACCCCCTCGAGTAATTTATTAAATGTAGAAATTCCTTTTTCTGATTTTTATCAAGGAAATTCTAGAGCTACGGGTTCATCTGGTGCAGACACATTGTATAAAATCAATGCTAATCAAGGAGATTTAGTAGCAACTGAATACAAGATTGAACCTGCTAGTATAATGGATAGAACAATTACAAAGGGTGAAGGTGAATTAATAGTTATGACTACAAACACTGAGACATCCGAATGTAATGGAGTTTGTCATGATGGAGTTTCAATGAGAGTTTCTATGGGAGTTCAAGATGCAGTAAATGCGGATTTAATTTCACATATTGATTCAGATTATACGATTAATGCAGAAATACTTTATGAAGGGTCTCAAGTAGTATATTCTTATCCTCAAATTACAGTAAATGGCTATTTAGCTCAATGGTCTACATCAGGTCAGAATATATTGTCAGGTGCAGGCTCTGTTGAAGATAGCTGGTTACAATTAAGTGGTTCAGATACTGGAAATTTTGGAATAGAATATATTGCAAGAGATGATTTCTATCAAGATGATGGTTGCTATATGTTAAGATTTACTTTAGAAATGGATTCTACTTATGATGTTGAGAATGTAGGTATACAAACCTTTGAATCACAAGGATATGATCTTCATTGGGATGCAAATGAGGGCGCAAGTGATGGTAATAATTACCAACCCACTGGTGATTGTTAAAAGGAAAACCAAGACAAATAATGATTGTTTAAGACACACTTAATTTTAAAGTCAATTAATTGGATTTTAATTAGGAGAATGATCAATCAGAAATTATTTTTTCAAGAGGATCACTTTTTTCTTCTTGTTTGTATGTTCCACTTGGAGCAGTATTTTGAGCCGTATTTTTAAGATAGGTAACTAGTCCAACGATCCCTCCAATTAATACAACTAATACGATTATTGTACTAGTTGTAGTTTCAGAAGAATCCATCAATTCGTCCCATGTCACAAACTCACTTGTTGCAGAGTTTCCACCTAATAATTCAGAATCTTCAAATCCAGATGGTTTCAATGGTTGACAAGTTAATGATTCTTCTCCACCTTTGTTATTTCTCCAATCAACTAAAACAACTCCTGTTTCCCCACCTGCAATAATTACAGTTTGTCCAAATGGTGAAACATCAGCATTACTCCCATCAGCCAATTTACACTCAATAGGAACCATTGCCGATGCATTACCTGTGTTTTCTAGTGTAATTGTAACTTCTATAGGTTCATTTACAACCGACTCATTTTTATTTAATTCAATAGATTTAACATTTACATTTGGAATTTCTAGTTGAATTTCTACTACTTGTTCAAATCCTAAAGGAATATTTGATGTACTAAAATTACCCCATGCTGAATTCCACCATGCTGTTTCTATGTAAGCATCTTCCATCCAGGTTACCCCCTCAGAATCAACAATTTCAACCATTCTCCAACCTGTATCACACATTCCCACAAATTCAAATTCTGAATTTTGATTAGCAAAACCTTGACGATCTACATACACCCCACTATTCATGTATTGTAGATTTTTTACTACAACAAATGAATCAGGAGTGGGCAGGATAATTTTCTGGCAATCAAGAGTTTTAATCCATCTATCACTATTACCCGAATTAGTAGTATTGTCCCATTGTATTGTCATTCCCCATGGGCCTTCGATGTATTCGTCTGTTTCACTACCATCCATTCCCCCTCCTTCGATATTGAATATTGATGAGGCAGATAATAAGATTGGGGAGCTTAAATTATAATGAGAATTGATTGCATTAAATGTCCCACTTCCAGAGATTTTAGCACCTATGATCTCAGAATTAACTAAATTAATTGTACCATTATTTTCTAAATTCCAATTTCTTGAAGAATAGGGTTTCAAACCTTCTTGCTCAAAAAACCAAGGTGTATTGTTTAGAACTTCAGTATCATCTACATTTATTGAAATACTAAGAAGTTTAGTTCCAAAGATATTTTTGCCGAGCAAATTTACAATCATTGATTCATCTCCAGCAGTAAACGATGTTGAAATGGAATAACTGCTTTGATTAATTATTGATTCATTATTTCCATCCCAAAAAATTTCAGGACCATATTCTTCTTCCGATTCAAGATTAAAAGTTATTTCGACCAATTTTGTACCTGAAGTGACTACATTTGGAATATATATGCTTGCATTTGTATCATATGGTAAAAGTGTAGCGCCATATGTAGTTGCACTTATTGTTCCAGAGACATTTAGAATTCCTCCTGCTTCTATTTTTATTGTAACGTCATTTTCAATTGAAACAATTCCTGATAGATGTATAGAGTCACCATTAGAAATTGTAATGTCTTCGTTAATTACATCTCCTGATGAATAATTTAGATCTGTATGTTCTGCATGTGAAAAAACAGGCAAAAATAAAATCATAACTAATAATGATACAAGGGATAGTGTCCGAAATTTTCTTCTCATTGTTTACTGGGACACAAGTATATGTTTTGAATAAGACGTATTTTTTTTAATAATCTACATCTTTCCAACCCATTTTGTAACCAAACATATTGAATGCTCTATGTAAAAATGGTGTAGAGAGTAGAAGTAAAAAACCAGCTAAAATTACTCTTGGAACTCCATGTGGGGAATAAACAAGATCTACATTTTCCCATTTGATTATTGCATTCCCCATAAATAATCCCCCAAAAACAAACAATGCTATCGCAAATGGTAATGTGTCAAGAAATGGTGCTCGACTGGTTTCTTTCCCTTCTCTAATAAGTCCTTTTCTCCGTTTGAAAAAAGAACCTGTTGCATCACCGATAAGGCATACAACACCAAGTATGAAACCTATGAAAAATGAAGTCATCCATTCATTCCCAATCCAAAACCATGCATCTTCACTAACTCCTGCTACTATGTCTATGAATGGAATGCTTGTATTTCCTTTAGTTAATGCATGCATTAAAACCGCAAGAAAACCACTTGAAATAGATCCTCCGATTAAACCATTCCATGTTTTCCCATCCCCTAGGATTCTTTTCCCATCCCATGCATTTTTTCCAAAATCTATTGGCCAAGGACCATATCCATATTTTGGAGGTAACCTCCCCCAAATCATTGCAAATGTATTTGCTAAATAACCGGGCATATATATCCATAATACAACGATAATAATTGTGAGAAAGCCAATGAAACCATCGAGAGTAAGGACCTCTGCAATATCTTCTCGTGTGGGTACG
>CAZMJH010000049.1:0-2345 GCA_964566595.1 uncultured Candidatus Poseidoniales archaeon | reverse complement strand
AGGCATTTAAACAACATAGTAACCCACACAACACTAAATGAACCTTTCAGATGCGATTTGATTATTTGATTAGTCGTTTTCAACCGTGTTATGGGCAGTAGAATTCTTGTTGTAGGAGGGGGAGGTAGAGAACATGCCATCTCCCTTGGTCTTAATGAAAGTAAGAATGTATCTGAATTACATATCGCTCCAGGAAACGCAGGAACATCATTAATTGGAACAAATCATGAAGTTAATATTTCAAACGTTGAAGAAATAGTGGATTTAGTAACGAATTTAGATGTGGATTTAGTCATAGTTGGCCCAGAAGGGCCCCTTGTAGAAGGATTATCTAATCGGATGTCCCAAATTGGAATTCCTTGTTTTGGCCCCCATTCTAGTGGGGCAAAATTAGAGGGTTCTAAGGAATATGCAAAAGAAATAATGATGGAATTAGATATTCCTACCGCGGCTTCTGTTAGGATTGAAACAATTCAACAAGCTGAAGAATTAATAGATGGCTTTGGCCCAATTTGGGTAATTAAGAGAGATGTGCTTGCTGGTGGAAAAGGAGTGACTGTTACAGATGATAAAATTGAAGCAATGGATGCAATTTCAGAGGGTATAGAATTAGATGGATTTGTATTGATTGAAGAATTTCTTGAAGGTGAAGAAGCTAGTATGCTTGTTGTCATGGATGAATCTTGTTTTATTTGTCTTCCTGCTAGTCAAGATCACAAACGTGTTGCCGAAGGAGATTTAGGCCCAAATACTGGAGGAATGGGAGCATATGCTCCTGCTCCAATCGTTACTGATTCAGTAAAAAATAAAGCAATTGAGAGAATTGTAATTCCTATGCATCACTGGTTAACCTCACAAGATAGTCTCTATCGTGGATGCCTATATGTTGGCCTTATGATTAATCAATATGGTGATCCTTATGTTGTGGAATATAATGTTCGATTTGGAGATCCAGAAACTCAAGTTACTATACCTTTAATTGCTTCTGATTTGTATGATTTATTTGCATCAACAGCAAATGGAAAGTTAATCGATTCAGATGTTTATTTTCATGACAAACATGCATTAACAGTTGTTTTGGCTTCACAAGGATACCCTTCTTCTTCTGAAACAAATCGTATAATTCAGGGATTAAATTCTGAAACAAATGATGCTATTATTCACCATGCTGGAACCAAAATAGATGAAGATGGAAATATACGTTCTAATGGAGGTAGAGTTTTAGCAATTACTGGAATTTCCAATACTCTTGCTGAGGCTGCTAAAATGTCATATTTAACTATGGAAAATATAACTCTTGAAGGTTCACATTTTCGTAAAGATATAGGGTATAGAGCCCTTTGAAATCATGCATCTTGGGGGGCACGGTTAAAACTAGAGGTCAGGTCGCTTGGCCGCCATAGCCTATAGGCTATGCCTGAGGGAATGAAAATGGAAAGCGAAATTGAAGAGACGAATACCATGTCTTCTGGTCGTTTTGGAGAGTTAGGTAGGTTACTTATTGCTCCAATGGCAATTATAATTGCTTTAATCGGCGGAATGATATTTGGTATGAATATCGATATGAATGATTTTGTGGTTCCACTTGTTGTACTTGGTTGTGCATCTGTGATGGCCACAGCTCCAATTTTTGGAGACAAATTCATCGGTGACAAAATCTCATCTTCAGTTTTTATTGCTATTTACATATTAATTGTAATTGTAGCAGGATCCATTGTTGCAGAACTTTTTGGAGGAGTAATTGGATTTTTATTTACATTAACCGCAATAGTTGCTATGGTTTTTGTGAAAACTAATCGTAATGAAGAATATGTAATATTAACATTTTCAGTAATTGGATTTTATTCTGCATTAGGTGTTGCAGGACATGTAGAATCATTACTTCCAAGTATTGATCTTACTGTTCCATATAATGCAGAACTTAATGGATTAAGGGGAGTTACTACTGAAATTTTCTTTACATATTGGTTATTAATGACATCATTAGGATTTATTGTTGCAATATTACAAAGAGGAATATTGCATACTATTGGAGAAGGGCAGTGGTTCAAATTTTTACCTAGCCCGGATGATGGTTTAAAGCCAGTTGCACCCTTATTAGTGGGTTTAGGTGTTTGGTCATTTGCTCATTTGTTGACGTTAGTACATTTTTGTGCTTTAGGTAGTATTTCAGAAGGAGTAGTAGAAGATCTTGGTTTGACTGGAGAACAAATGCGTTTATCTGGAATGTATCTTTCTGTATGGTGGGCTTTGTTTACAGGAATTGTTGCAATGGTTGTTGCGTTCTGTTATTCTGAAAGATGGTTCACAAGATCAATGATGATTGGTGTTACATGGCTACTTTA
>CAZMJH010000048.1:0-7628 GCA_964566595.1 uncultured Candidatus Poseidoniales archaeon | reverse complement strand
ATATCCGAATCTTATCATAATTGTGTAAATACAGACTAGAATAAGTGGGTTACTAATTTTATGATTATATCCACTTTCTCTCAAATGATTTCAAATCATGTATTGCATCCCAAACTTCAGCCCTAACAAGTGATACTTCCTCATTACCAAGTCTATTTTCTATCTTTTTTGACAATCTACGGTATCTGTAAGTATTTTTTCCAGACATTGTTGATATAGCAATTAGGAATCTATCGGCTCTACGTTGTTCATCTACATTAACAAGAACACCCATATCCGTTTCACCATTTCCAAGAATTTCTAAGATTCGTATTTGATTGGGATGAATATATCATGCTGCAGTAATCTGTTTTGATAATCCCTCCTTCAATGCTTTTTTTATTCCAGGAGTGATTTTTTCTAAGGTTTCTGGAAATGCATGTGCAATTATTTTTGGAGTTAATTCATAACCAACTAATCGAGAACGCATTTCATTCATAGTATGCCTCATTCCCAACACATTCAATATAATAAAAACGGGTAATGCCAAAATTTCAACTGCTGCCCTAGTGGCTATTCTTCCAATCAATCTTACCCAAATTCTTCGTAAAATTGATTTAAATAATGATGCACTTCCAACAACCCTTATTTTTGTTAATATTTTTCTAAACATTAAACCAACTTTACCAATTTTTTCTAGTGGATCAATTCCAAAAAGAACTCCTCTGTGACCAGGAGCGCCCATTGCAGCATATATTAGCCACCTAGGCATGGATTGTTCCATTTCCACCTTACTTAATTCATCGTCAGGTATATCAAGAACCTTCGCCATCCTAGCAGCTGTATTAAGAGAGTCTCTATAAAGGAATAATAATTCTATAGATGTTGCAATTATTCCCGTGATTCCAATTATTAAATTAAATGCAAAACCATTCACACCATCGATACCTTCCCAATTATCTAATGAAAATGCTACAATGACAATAAACATTCCAGATAAAGCACCTGCCAATCCTGCCCTAATTACAGCAAGTGTGCAAAGTTGATCTAATCTTTTATCTGCTTCTAATTTGTCAGAAATAGAACTTTCTGGAGTGTTTTTAAAAGATTTTAAGAACCGATTGATGGCCCAATTTTTTAATTTTTCTTTACGTGCCATTATATCACTTAGGAATATTCATAAAATCCTGAACCTGTTTTACGTCCCAATTTACCATCATCAACCATTTTAATCAATAATTCTGAGGGTGCATATTTTTCCTCACCCAATCCTTCATACAATACATTCATTATGTGTAAAATAGTATCTAATCCAATTAAATCAGCTAAAGCAAGTGGCCCAATTGGATGATTCATACCAAGTTTCATTATACCATCAATTGCATTAGGTTCAGCAACTCCTTCCTGCAAAGTAAGTATTGCTTCATTTATCATAGGACATAATATTCTATTTGATACAAATCCAGGTGAATCATTACAAAATAAAGCAGTTTTACCCATTTTTTCAGTTATTCGAGTAATTATTTCACATACATCTTCTGTTGTTTTATCTCCTCTAATTATCTCTACCAATTTCATTAATGGAACTGGATTCATAAAATGCATACCAATTACTAATTCAGGTCTATTTGTATGTGATGCTAATTCATTTATACTTATACTACTAGTATTACTTGCAAGTATTGTTGAGGGCTTACATATTTTATCTAATTCTTCAAATAAATCATATTTCAAATCAGGTATTTCAGGAACCGCTTCAATCACAAGATCCATTTCTGAACAATCATTCCGATCTAATGATGTACTTATGCGTTCAATTGCTTTATTCAAATCATCTTGAGTAATTTTTTCCTTGGATACAAATTTAGCTAAACTAGATTCTATTGATGAAATTCCCCTCTCTATAAATTCATTTTTTATATCAATAAGTAGTACTGAATAACCCGATAAGGCAGCAACTTGGGCAATTCCTGAACCCATCTGCCCAGAACCTATTACTGCAATATTCTCTACACTCATAATGTGGCGGAACAGAAGAAAGGATTTGATTTTAATGCCTAAATAAACAGTAGCCCCTCCCGGATTCGAACCGGGGTCTCTGGCTCCAAAGGCCAAAATGATGGACCTCTACACTAAGGGGCTGTCTAAACTTCCCGAATCATACAGGGTTCTTACCATTAGCGGTAAAAGATGCAAGTAATATCATAAATTCATCATCTATTTTATTAAGTGCGGAATTAATAAATTCTGAAGGGTCGAAATTGATGTTTTCTTTGCTATAGAGTGTTGCTTGTAAAGCCATATCTAATTTATCACAAGCCTTTACAAATTTTGCTTCTTCGCTCGATTTTTTTTCATATTCTTCCCATAATTGTTGAATTTCCCCTTGTATGTTGGATGCTTTTGTGATTTCTTTTATTGCTTGTAACTCCAAAGCATATTTTTCATCCTTTGGAACATTATCTTTAGGAGTTATATCACCAACAATTGCTTCCCCTAAATCATGAATTATGCACATACTCAATACTTTGTTTCTATCAAGATTTTTAGGACATAATAAGAGTGCTAAAAATGAAACACCCCAGCTATGTGCTGCTACTGATTCTACATCAGATAAGCCAGAATATATCCAACCAGTTCTTTGAATTTCTTTTAATTTAAATGCGGTCAATAAATCCTCTCTTAACTGCAAATATTGAGGCATCAAATTCACAACTTATGCTTGTGCTATTTTTTCATCAACTATTGATTCTATTACTGATCTTAACTTTGAATCTATTTCTTCCGGGGCTGTATTTTTCTTTTTCACCTTTCTTATTTTAATTGTTTTAGACCTTTTATCTAATTTTGCAAAATTAGATGGTAAATTAAATTCCTTGTCTTCGGTTCTAATTGTGTTTTTATCTGCACGTTCATGTAAATTAGATAATACTGTTTCAGCTGAATGTTTTAAATTTTCATTTTGTCCTGCATCATTTTCAAATAATGCCCTAACAACTCCTTGTGCCCATGTATTCTTGCAAGTACTTGCACGAATTAATTCACGGGTATTATATCTGACATTATCTAATCTTTCTCCTGTTTCTGGACAAAAAGCAATACCAATATCAAACTTCTCATCCTTGTTTTCACTAACGCTTCTTCGAGGCATCCCAATCAATTTTTAGGGTCGCTGTCGGTGTTATAACAGTTTTTGAAATATATTGCTAAAATGTGTTATTTTCAATGAACTTAAAAAAAACCATCATTTCATTATAGAGTCGGGATTTTTAAATAATTCTTTGGTCATATTTTTTTGATGTACTTCGATTGTTCCACCACCAATTTCTAATAACTTAGAGTCTCTCCAAAGCCTTTCAACAACATATTCCCCTACATACCCATAACCACCCATAACTTGAATGGCTCGATCTGCAATGTTTTTGGCTGCTGTTGTTGAAAATAATTTGACACCGTCGGTGTCTAATCTATTTCCTCCTGATTCTAAATTAATTAATCTCGCTGTATTGTAAACATAAGCTTGCATTGCCTTGAATTCAGCATAACTTTCAGCAATATGTCTCTGAATTTGACCATATTCTCTTATTGGGCGACCAAAAGACATTCTTTCTGATGCATACTTATTCATTTCTTGTAAGGACCTTCTTGCAATTCCAAGACTCATTCCAGCCAAACTAATTCTTTCAAGTTCTAAATTTCTCATCATGTGTAATGAAGAACCACCCACATCACCGACGAGATTTGAAGGGGGGACTATGCAATTATCAAATACTAATTCTGCTGTATTGGATGCCCTCATACCCGATTTATCATATATTTTCTGACCAACACTATATCCTTTCATTCCCTTTTCAAGGATAAATGTGGATATTTCAGCGCGTCCATTCCTATCCTCGCCAGTTTTTGCATAAAGCCAAACAATATCTGCGGGCGTTCCTTCTTCATCGATAGAACCATTTGTTATCCACATTTTATTTCCATTAATAACCCAGTTCCCCTCAGAATTTAATTCAGCTCTAGTTTGCATTCCCATTACATCAGTACCATAATCTGGTTCAGACATCGCCATACACCCAATCAATTCTCCAGAACAAAGACCTGGTAAATATCGTTCTTTTTGTTCTTCAGAACCGTTTATAGATAAATTATTAGCAGTTAACATTGAATGTGCAAGATAAGATAATGTGAAAGCAGGATCTGAAGCAGATAATTCCTCATGAACTATCACTGCTGAAGTAGTATCCATTCCTGAACCGCCATGTTTTTCAGACACAGTAATTCCTAGCAAACCTAATTCTCCAAGGCTTTTGAAAAGGGCAAGATTAAATTTTTCTTCACGATCATGCTCCAATGCTTGTGATTCAACATTTTGTTCAGCAAAATCCCTTACCATTTCACGAAGCATTAGATGTGATTCAGAGGGGTTTATTAAATCAAAATCTGAAATATTATCTCCCTCCCTCACATCTCCGAGAACTACCTTACTATTATTATTTTTAAATACTTGAGAGGCAATCCTTTGTTGCCTTAACTAATTCGAATGCAATTGGAACCTCTGCAACAGAATGGCCAGCATCTGGAACTATTATTAATTTAGCAGAATTTAATTTTTGTTTTAATTCCCATGCTGTTTGCACTGGGCAAACTACATCATATCTCCCTTGAACTATCCAAGTAGGAATATGTTTTATTTTTTCAACATCACGCAATATTTGTTCGTCTTCAAGAAAAATGCTGTTAACAAAATAATGGCATTCAATTCTTGCAAAAGCATCTGCAAAATCAGAATCATCTGCTGCTTCTATATATTTAGAATCGGGTATTAATTTACTAGTAGACATTTCCCAACGAGTCCATTCAAAAGCAGCTAATTTACGTACTTCTAAATCCTCACTTGTTAATCTTCTATAATATGCAGAGATTAAATCAGATTGCTCTTCCAAAGGTATGTGATCACGATATGGAGCAAAAGCATCAGGAAATATATGGCTAGCACCATCTTGATAAAACCAATATAATTCTGAATTTCTACACATAAATATCCCCCTTAAAATTAATGCTTCAACTCTTTCGGGGTATGTTTCAGCATAAATCAAAGATAAAGTTGAACCCCATGAACCTCCAAATACAATCCATTTTTCAATTTCAAGATGTTCTCTTAATTTCTCAATATCTGAAACGCTAGACATTGTATTATTGTCTTTTAATTCTGCATGAGGTGTAGATTTGCCGCACCCTCTTTGATCAAATTGTATTATCCTATATTTTTGGGGGTCAAAATATCTACGATACATTGGTTGACTGCCACCACCGGGGCCGCCATGCAATACAATAACTGGGTGTCCTGATGGATTTCCGGCCTCTTCCCAATGTATAGTATGCAATTCACTAACTTTCAAATCCCCTTCAACATTAGTATTTATCTCGGGAAATAATACGTCTTCTAATATCGTCGGCATATTAACTCCCAAATATTCCATAAATATCAATTATCTGATAATAGTTGGTTTTTTGAAGTATACCATTTCCCCTATACTATGCAGAGTGTTGTTGATTACGCAGATAAGCAATTTGGTAATGATATTGGCATATATTTAGTAATAGGGTCAATATTTATTTTTTCGGCTATAGCAAGACAAGTAAATATATTCTTACTTCCGAAAATTTTCTCAAGAGCAATTAAAAAATCAGAACGATTTGCACGTATTGAAAAAAACTCTAGAAATAGCATCTCTACTGCGATGTTCGGATTAATCGCATGGAAATTACTAGAGGAACTTCCACAGATAGATTTCTCAGGAACAGTAATAATTTGGGCATATACAATTTCTAAACTTATTTTCTTAGTTTTCCTAATTAGGGCCGCATTAAAAATGGTTGATGGAATCACAATTGCTGTTAGTTTAATAGATAAAGATGGAGTATTAGATACTACTGAAAAAACTTTAATTTCAGCTCTTGAATCATTAATGCGCTTCCTTATATTTGTTTTTGGAATTTTATTTGTTTCAGAAACATTTGGTTTTGACATAACTACTCTTATTGCAGGACTTGGTATTGGGGGCCTAGCTTTAGCACTTGCAGCTAAAGATTCAATATCAAATATTTTTGGAGCAATAACTGTATTGATTGATCAACCATTTAGAGTGGGTGATTGGATTGTTTCCAGTGGTGTTGAAGGTGAAGTAATAGATATTCGTGTACGCACCACACTTGTAAGAACTGCAGCAGATACAATTGTAACTCTTCCAAATGCTTCATTAGTAAGTTCAAGTGTTGAGAATTTTGGAAAAAGAAGATGGAGAAGATATCAACCCCTATTACATCTTGATTTAGATACAGATCCTGATGCTATTGAATCACTATGCGAAGCAATACAAGAAAGAATAATTTCTGATGAGGCGACTACCAATCTAGGTTCTTCTTTTGCAACTGTAGAATCAATAACATCCCAATCAATTGACATTAAACTAAATTTATATTGGAATGTAAATAGTAGTGTAGAAGAAAGAAACGTTAGACAAAATTTATTACTTGACATTGCAAGATTTGCAAAAGAAAGAAAGATTGATTTCTTTGAACCTCGTGTTAGAAGTAATCGCTAAAATTATTTACTAATGAAATAATTCAATAACCGAGTAATTATTCGGAGAAACATGCATGAGATTAGACCATTTCACCTAGCATTTCCAGTTACTGACATCAAAGCGACAAGAAAATGGTACCAAGAGGTTCTTGGATGTACAATAGGTAGAGAATCTAATAGGTGGATTGATTTCAACTTATTTGGGCACCAAATTGTAGCACATTTGGTAAACAATATTGAAATTCCTGAAACAAGTCCTGTCGATGGCAAACAGGTACCTGCAATGCATTTTGGAGTTGTATTGGAATGGGATCATTGGAACAAACTTTCTAATGAACTAAAAGATAAAAATATTAATTTTGTAATTGAGCCACACATAAGATATGTTGGTAAGCCAGGAGAACATGCAACTATGTTTTTCCAAGATCCTTCAGGGAATCATCTTGAATTCAAATCTTTTCAATCTGATGAAGGGATTTTTGCAAAACAAGAATAATTTCCAGGAAATATCCCTATATTCCCCTCACCATCCAAATTCCAAATTGTAGTACATAATTGGTCTAAGAACCACCTGTCATGACTTACAATTACCAATGTGCCAGTATATGTTTTCAATGCATCTTCTAAGGCTTCTTTCGCATCTGTATCCAGATGATTAGTTGGTTCATCTAAAAGTAAAAGATTATTTTCTTCTAAAAGAAGTTTGAGTAATGCTATGCGTGCTCTTTCACCGCCGGAAAGATTTTTTAGACGTGTATTTACCATTTCTTTGGTAAATTGAAACCTTCCCAAAAGTGCACGAATATCCCCATATTCCATTTTTGGCCTTAATTTTTGTATTTGTTCAACGGGATTTAATGAAAAATCTAAAGTTCTATGATCTTGGTGAAAATATCCGATTTTCACACCTGGTGCTAATTCTACCTTACCTGAATCTATTGTCTGCTCTCCTAAAATAACATTCAATAATGTTGTTTTTCCAGATCCATTTGGACCTAAAATTCCAATCCTTTGACCTTTTGAAATACCAAATGTTTGTGAATTTAAAATTGGTTTTGATGTA
>CAZMJH010000047.1:6516-7775 GCA_964566595.1 uncultured Candidatus Poseidoniales archaeon | reverse complement strand
ATTTTTAGATTTACGTTTATCTGACCTTCCGGTTTTTGCTTTTGAAAACAATATTTTCAACTGATCTTGGGCAGTATCTCTTCTAACACGGTACGAATTAGCTTCTTTTTTCTTTACTTTTACCTTGTTTAGCCCCTCATTTAATTTGGCCCTAAGTTCTTTGTATTCTGCTTGAATAGTATCTCTTTGATCTGCAGATCTTCTAGCCGCAGTATTATGATTAGACCTTTGATCACGCATACGTCTTATCTTAGATTCCATCATATGTAATCTATCTTTAAGATCGTCTTTTTCAGCATCAGGCTGACGTTCATCCAATCCGGCCACAGTGTGGGGGTTACACAATAGGATTTGAAACCAACCATCTCATAATATAGACAATCCCCACCATCCCAAACGTATTATTGGGATAATAAATGCAACACCAAAAGCAATTCTACTAGTCATTACATTGAATCTTTTTAACATAGGGGTCCGACTTAATGAAATTAATGTTCTTCCATCAATTAAATGACCGTTAGCATCTTCTAATCTTACATTAATTACTAATTCTCCTGATGATTTAGATTGAGGGTTCATCCATATCCATGCTGATGATTCATCAGCAGCAGACATGATTACCTCTCTTCTTTCAAGATCCGAACTCCAAGGCCTATTTCCTAGTTCCATCATAGCTTTACCTTGTGGATTTAATTCAATAGAATGTGTTGTTGTTTCTGGAACAGTATGTGCTGATTGTGTTTTCAATAAAACAGTCCTTTTCTTATCTGATGCATTGATTAATTGAACAAATAAAGATCCTGTCTTATCAAATATATCATCTATATCTACATCAAAATAATATCCTGATTTACGAATATTTTTTAAATCATCAATGTTTTTTTGAAGTGTTCTTGTCATTAATCGATTAAAAGGATCACAAGTATTGTGAATATGTCTTATTAATTCAGACCATAATTGAATATCATATATTATTGATGGTTGGTTTATTTTATACTGTGTTTTAATTTTATTTATTAAATCGGTTGTAGTCATTCTTCCTTCATCATGTAAATAATGTAACAATACAATTTTCTCAAAATAACGATAGTTTCCGGGTTTCACTCTTCTTTTAGTATTTATTTCTTCAATTATATCTTCTAATTTAGATCTCAATAATGGATCAGAAATAGTCAATAATATTTCAGTTAATGGAAAAGTTAACACTGACCTACGACAAAGTCATCCTGACCGTGGCCGGGAGCGGTGTGCACCGCACC
>CAZMJH010000047.1:0-6506 GCA_964566595.1 uncultured Candidatus Poseidoniales archaeon | reverse complement strand
GTGAAATGTTGGCTTATATGCATCTACTAACCCCCATTCATCTGACGTGTTAAATTCAATATTATTTCTTTTAATCAAGAAACTAAAATTAATTAATACACAACTAAGTGAAAATATCCGTAAAAATTCAGATATTCCCTCAAAACTTCCTTGTATCAATATAACAATTTGTAATAACAATGCAAGTAAAGTTAACATTGTTGATAATAATCGATTTTTTATTGCATCTTTTGTCATTTGAGTTATTTGTTCAAATCCATGAGATTTTTCAATATTTTTCCCATTGTGCAAATGAATTATTGAATCATAGTGTACTATTCTCCTAGAAATCATTGCTTGTGCCGTTGTTACCGATAACATTAGAAGCATTGCAAGCAAAAATATAACGCTTAACCAATCCATGAAGGGAGTTAATTCTAAATCGAAAACTACTGGGCTGAAAGTACTCCACCATTCAGGTGAACGATGCTCTTTCCAAACTCCAATACCAACTACTAATGCAATAAGAGGAGGCAATACAAGCATTAAACTAGCACCTTTACTGAGTAAAAGTTTATCAAATTTTGAAAGTAAATCTTCAGCGAATCTTAATATTTTCAAATGCTCTGAAATTGATTCCATGTCTTCTATCAAATTTTCTTCGTTTTCAGACAAAATTATCTCTCCATTATTCCGCTAATGCTTTGAATATACATTTACATGCGGGGCATCTTGCTTTTGCGGGACGCTTGCCATATGGTACCTTCAAAACTTGGTCACATTTTGGACAACCAACCACATCATCAGATGAACTTGCTGTTAATTCATGTATAGATTGTTCAACTTTTTCAAGGGGTTCTGATTGCTTGAATTCTGATTTTGTACTAAATTGTGTAAGACATGCTGGACATTTTACTTGACCAGAATATTCTATCGGCAATTGTAATTGCTTTGAACATGAAGGGCAATCAATAGCACGTTTTTGTGTTTCTACCTTTTCTTCAACCTTTTTCCTTCTAGTGCTGTAAGACTTTGTTTCTTTGGATTCTATTTGATTCCTTGCAGAAATTATTCTAACTGAAAATATAATTCCTAATGAAATCACTGCACCAATTGTTAAAATCATCCAATTAATTGAGAAATTAGATTCTTCAACAATTTGTTTGGTATCACTTGATATCACTTCCACATTTGTTTTGGCAATATAATCATCAACTAACCATATAAATTCCAATGTAGTTGTTGAGGTAGACATCCACTGATCTATATTTATTTGTAATGATTCTTCAGAAGCAGAATTAATAGAAGAGGTGCCATATTCTGCCAGTAATCTTTTTTGCCCATCTACTGCAATAATAACTCCTGATCCTGTTTCAATAGGTCCATTATTTTCAAGTACAACTACAAATGATACTGCATCTCCAATAGTTGGAGAGTTAGGCGTAGGGCCAGATTTAATGCTTATAGATAAATCAGAAAGTTGTGAGTCAAGGTTCTCAGAATCGGTAGCTGATGATAAAGGAGACCAATTAATTGGATTTAACATTATTTTCACTTTATAAGTTCCTAGTGGTGCCATTCCTAAAATAGTATTAGAGGTTCTCAATCCTGGCTCTAGAATCATTTCTATTTCACTAGACAATATCTGTGATTGATCAGTTAAAAAATAAAATTGAGCAGAAATCAATCTTGAATTGCCAGCAGATAAATTAGCCCCCCAATTTACTGAGAAACCATCATCCACATCATAATTTAAAGTATATATCTCAGTAAATAACAACTGCTGTTCATAAATTATTATTTCAGTGGAACCAGTAAAATTTCCTGTTAGATTTTCTGTAGATTCATATACAGTCCAATTAACAACAAACATTCCTGCATATTGAGAAATAAATGTTGAAATTAATTCAACACTATTTCCTGAATTAATATCTATAGGTGTACCATTACTATAATCTCCTTGAATCTCTATTTGTAAAAAAGTACTAATCTCCTCATCTCCACTATTATGCACCAGTATTGAAAATTCTATTTCATCTCCCACATGCCATGGACCATTACGAAGAATTAATTCCCCCGATTGTGTTGCAGACTCACCTGCACTTACAGATAATATTGATGAAAATAAAGCAATTAAAATTAGAATTACTAGTGCTAGTTGCTTTCTCATCAATACGGCGGAATCAATCACTAATTAAGATACATTGTGCATTATATCTCCTTTACTAACCTTTATTGAAGAAATCAAAGTCGAGCGAACGTTAGAGATGGAGCCAAAGACCCTACTACAATTAAAACCAGAATTATTGATTAAAGCAATAATTCATCGTAGGCAGCACTTAATGGACCAATTACCAAAGATTATCATTCAAGCGAAAAAAGATGTTAAAAACGCTGAAGAGGCTATGAGTTTTCAAGAGAATCTTTCTCAAAAGACTGAAAAGAAAAGCGTAGGGAATCAAGAACAAGAAAAGAAATTACGCGAAGAATTTAATTTCTCCATTGGGAAATTAAATCGTGCAGAAAATATTTTTAAAAATTCCGAAGAAATAATTTCATACTGGGAATCAAAATTAGAATTTGGATTTGAAGAACTTCTTGAGGATAGTCAAAGAGTTGCAAATGGTGGAACAAGTAGTTGGGCCTTAAGGAGAAGGTCAACAAAAAATACCGAAGGTGAAGAGGAATGAGTAAAACCCATAAAAAAAGGGATTCATTCGATGATTTGAAAAATGTTGATAAAAATAAATTAGAAAAAAATTTATCGGATTTAAACGTACTAATCAGTAAAGTTTCACAAACTGTGAATAAATTATATGATGAAAGGCAAGCCTTGAATTTAATGAGTCTTGCAATGACAAATGATCTAGAAAACGTTGAAGGTTTGCCAGAAGAACAACAAAAAATTCTAGATGAAGTTAAAAATAGGCAAATAAAAGCAAATGAACTTCGCAAAAAAAGGGATAATATAAATTCAGAAATTATTCTTCCTGAACAAGCGATATTAGAAAATTTATACATGTATTATTTCAGATTAACCGGGGAAGAAACCGATTTAAGATATCCAAGTCTCAAAAAAGAAATTCAAATGTTTAGTAGATTTATCGAATTACAAGAGATGTTTACTCAAAAATTAGAAAGTACACGATGCCATAATGAATATCAACAACTCATGGAAGAACAATTATCAACAATTGAGAAATTAAATGTGATGAGGAAAGATTCTGGAAAAACAAAATTAGTTTTGTCTAAGGAAAAGAGAGAAGTTAAAAGTCCATTAGGTTTTAAAATTTTTAAAATCAGCAAAAAAATATCTACCAATAAAAGTAAATTATACACTCTTAAGAAAAAGAAATCAAAAATAGAATCAATTTTAGGTAAGAAAAAGCACCACAGAAGGAAATATAATATTCCCGATTTAAGTAATATTCAAGAAAAGATTTCTGAAGGAGGAAGTTTGTCTTTAGATGAACTAGGTGCTTTACTAAAACATGGAAAAGGAATTCAGGAAATAGAAAAATCAACACAAAAAACAAAAAATTCTGAAAAGGAAGTTAAGAAACAGCCAAGAAAAAGAGTACAAACAAGTAGAGGTCGTCGTAGAGGTGGCCCTAGAGATTCATCTCTAAGAACTGACCGGGATTAGTAGATTCATACGCAATCTCTTTTCACTAGTTAGATACAGAACTTACTATGCTTGAGGGTTTATTGGAAGATATCTCTAATAATCCTGGAATTCATTCTTGTGGGATTTTTGATCAAAATGGATTACTAATTTGTTCAAAAGGTAGCCGGAATAATTTAGAAACAATGGTTAGTACAATGCAAAGTTTGATTGATAATAACAAAAACTCATTTCATTCATTAAATATAGACCCAATTAATTGTATCACATTAATAGGTGAAACAGGAACTAGTTTATTTTGGCCACTAAAGGATTCTGCAGCACTAGGAATTCTTATTCAAGCTGAAACAAATCTTGGAGAGGTTAGAAGAGTAGTTACGCCACTATTACAAAGAATTGAAAATCTTATTTAATCAAATAAAGGACCTAAGAGTACTGGACCATTAGGGCCTATATCTATTGCTTGTTTCTCCATAGTATGCCTTACATGTCTCATTTTTTCCAACTGGAATGTACGAACTAATTTACCATTCCTTCTATCGAGTCCCATTGAAATAATTCCATCAGCTAAGAAACCTTCATTACCATCAAGTTCTGCAAATTCTCCAACCTGTCTTTCTGTTAAACAAATACATTTCAAATTTTGTGATCTAAGGAAATCAAAGAAATTAAACATCGTTCTTCGCATTTTTTCATCAACATTAGTTAGACTGTAAATAGCACCAAGAGAATCTAGCACAAACACTGAGAATTGATCTCCTCTCTCTCTTTTAAAATGCTCAATCATCCTTCTTGTGAATTTTAAATAATCCATTGCATCATTATCCCTTCTTAATTCTGTGAAATCAGTGATTTGTAAATTTTGAGGTAACGATAATCCCAATGAACTTGCACCACGCATTAAT
The DNA here is from genome assembly GCA_964566595.1 of uncultured Candidatus Poseidoniales archaeon. Classification (GTDB taxonomy): domain Archaea; phylum Thermoplasmatota; class Poseidoniia; order Poseidoniales; family Poseidoniaceae; genus MGIIa-I. The sequence continues at coordinate 1,997 of CAZMJH010000047.1, read as the reverse complement.
GAGTCGACTGTTTCTTCAATCGTACAATAAAGTCCAAATTCTCCTTTTTGCCTTAGGTAATTAGAAACAAAAGTCAAAGCAGTACCAGTCTTTAATGAGCCTGGCGGACCAGTTATTAAACTAATATATGGTGCTTGTACATCATTAAACATTACACGTTCGATACCGGGAAGGTTGCCTAGAAACATCTCATCACTGAAGATTCGTACAACTTTTCACACTTAACCCTCTCGGAAAAATTGAAGATTTTGGACCCATATTTACACTCGCTCCATCAATGCGGTTATATGCAGTGTTCTAATCCGAAAGCCGTTACAGAAGAGCAGGTCGGCTAACATATGAAGGAACTAAAGAAAGAACTTGATACAAGAAGAGCGGCTATGGATACTAAAGCCACTGATTTTCGTAACAAGAGAGATGATTGGAATACTAAAACTAGAGACATCCAACAAACTCGTAATACGCTTAATTCTGCAGTTCGTGAATTAATTCTAGAAGTCAAAAAACAACGAACAATAAGAGATGGAGAAAATCAACGTGTAAGAGACATGAAAGTCATCAGAGACGAATGTAACAAAAAGGTTCGTGAAGCAAAAAAGCAAATCGAAGGAAGTCAACCAGAATCAGATAGAAGAAGACAACGTAATAATAGAAATGAGCTTGAAAAATTAAAGCGTGAATTACGTAGACTAGATATGGAAATAAGCGAAGGTAAATGGCGAGGTAAGAAAGAATCTGAAGCTATGAAAAGAGGAAAAACATTAACTCAAAAAATAAGAGCTCATGTCCCAATAGAAATTAAAATAGAAGTTACTCCAGAAGCAAAAGAAGCTTATGATACTGCAATTGCTGAACAAGAAAAAGCACACCAAGATGTTACTGAATCTGCTGCTCAAGCACAAGCAGCACACGATCTAATGCTAGAATGGAATAGTGAAGTTGAAATTCGAAGAGGTAAAGCAGAAGAAGCACATAAAGAACTGAGAACTACAAAAAAAGAAGCAGATTTAGCACATCACAAATACATTGTATCTCTAAGATGTTTACATAGCATCAATAATATGATTAAAACTATGCAAACAGAAAGACGTGACAAAGTTACTTCTAGTGAACCTCAATTAAGTGTTGATAATTTAATGGGTAAATTATTATCGGGAGAAACGCTCACTACAGAAGAATTAATGCAACTCCAAAGTATGGATTAACGGTGAAGGGGAATGCTTGACCGTGAAAATATCAAGGAAGTTTTAGAAAATTACGACCCTTTGAAATTACGTATCGGAATGGTTGCAAGCCATTCTGCTCTTGACATATGTGATGGAGCAATAGAAGAAGGATTCCCTACTGTTGCTTATGCACAAAAGGGAAGAGAAAAGACATATTCGCAATATTTTAAAACTAGTAGAAGTAAATCTGGAAGAGTTACACGAGGAATGGTTGATAAAACAATTGCACTAGATCGATTTAGTGATATTCTTGAGCCTAATTTTCAACAACAAATGATAGATAGAAATGTAGTATTTATCCCAAATAGATCATTTACATCTTATTGTAAAATGACTGAAATTGAAGATAATTTCAAAGTGCCCCTATTTGGTAGTAGAAACATGTTAAGAATGGAAGATAGAGAAGAAGAACAGGATTATTATTGGTTACTTGAAGAAGCAGGCCTTCCATTTCCTGAAAAAATCAATGGTTACGAAGAAATTGATTGTCTTTCAATAGTTAAATTACATCATGCAGAAAAGAAATTAGAAAGAGGTTTCTTTACTTGTGCTTCTCCAGGAGAATTTGAAGAAAAATCAGCAGCATTGATCAGACAAGGCGTTATTGACAAAGACAGTCTTGCTGGAGCAAGAATCGAAAGGTATGTAGTTGGCCCTGTATTCAATCTAAATTTCTTTTACAGTCCACTTGAAGATGATTTACCTAAATTGGAATTATTGGGTGTTGATTGGAGATTTGAATCAAGTCTTGATGGACATGTTAGACTTCCC
>CAZMJH010000046.1:0-7781 GCA_964566595.1 uncultured Candidatus Poseidoniales archaeon | reverse complement strand
CGCATATATCGGCGAGAGAGTCCTAATGCATGAATCAACCGATTCTGATAGGCTATTACCTAACCCTTGAACCTGGTGGCATTGATGAATCCACCGTAAGTAATTTTACATTACCAGATTCATCATCTGCAGCTAACAACATTCCTTCTGAAAGAATACCCCTTAATTTTCTTGGTTCTAAATTAGCGACAAAAATGATATGGAGGCCCATCATTTCTTCAGCTAAATAGTACTCCTTCAAACCAGCACAAACTGTGCGGCCATTTTCCGTCCCATCATCCACATTTAAAATCATTAATTTATCTGCATTCGGATGATTCGTAACTGAATTGATTTTTCCGACACGTAATTCTACTTTCATAAATGTTTCAAAATCAACATATTGTATTCCTTCTATATTTCCACTCATATTTTTCACCTTCTTTCCGCCTTTTATAGTATGCCCTACTGCATCTCTTTTTTCATCATCTGATTCATCCACTAATGCCTTTTCGTCATCTAGTATCTTTTCTAAATCTAATCTCTCAAATAATGGTAAAGGAGATGCAGAGTTCCATTTTATTTCTGAATCCCAAACTATCGCATTAGACCATAATTCTTCTGAAACATCACCTTGTTCGCCCAACATTTCCCATAATTTTTGGGCGCTAAATGGTAAAAATGGTTGTGTTGTTATAGACAAAAATTTACATAACCTCCAACCAAACAATAATGAAGATAATGATTCTAATTTTTCATCTGATTCTTCCGAATTAAGATGTTTCCAAGGAGTTGATGCTTGTAAAACCTGATTTCCAAGTTGTGCAGCAGAGATAATATATCTCAATGCTTCTTTAAAACGGTGTTTTTTCAAAGATTTTGTGGCTTCTAAATGTATTCTTTCTAGTTCTAAATAATTTGAAGCATGATTACCTTTGTTTTCAAATTTACTTAAAGGATTATTATCTCCATTGACTAATCTATGACTTAAACTCATAACTCTGTGTACAAAATTTCCATAAGCCGCTATTAATTCTGAATTCACACGTTCTACGAAATCCTTCCAATTGAAGTCAGTATCATGATTTTCTGGCATATTTATTGAAAGATAGTATCTTAAAGTATCTGGATCAAATCTTTCTAAAAAAGAGGGTAACCATACTGCATGTTTCCTACTTTTTGAAAATTGACCACCGGCGAGCATAAGATATTCCATAGCCGGGACATTTGATTCTAGTGCTAAATCTCCAGAACTTGGAAGAGTAACTTCTTCATCCACACTTAATCCCTTATTTGCATGATTTAGTCCACAAATTAATGCTGGCCAAATTACCGTATGAAATGGAATGTTGTCTTTTCCAAGGAAATACAAATGCCTAGGTACAATTCCGTCCTCAGAAATACACCACCATTTTCTCCAATCTTCGGAATTTGCAAATTGATTTGCCCAGATCCTTGCACATGAATAATAACCTTGAACAGCCTCAAACCAAACATAAATGCATTTCCCTTCCCATTCAATTCCATCTAATGGTAAGGGTATACCCCAATCTAAGTCTCTTGTAACGGCTCTAGGACGAAGCCCCATGTCCAACCATTGTTTGGTCATTGCACGAACATTTGACTTCCAAAATTGATTTCTATCACTTGCATGTTCTTCAAGTACATTTTGAAATATATCTAAACGATAAAAGAAATGTTCAGTATCGCGAATTTCAATTTTCGCATCAGGATTCATTTTAGAACGGGGATTTCTTAAATCGTGAGCTTCGTATGTAGTACCACAATCATCACATTGATCTCCACGAGCCCCATCTTCTCCACAATTGGGACATTCACCCTCAACATATCTGTCAGGTAAAAAACGACCACCATCATCCCTTATCTCGTAATATTGTTGCATTGTTTTTTGTTCAAATAATCCTGCCTCAAGCAAAGATTTAAAATTTTCTTGAACCAATCTTTTGTGTTCGGGATCACTTGTTCTATTAAATAAAGCGCCACCAAATTCAACACCTCTTGGATCTATATTTGGTTCCCAAGCACATCCAAGATTAAGTAATGCTTTTTTATTCAAAACATGATATTTATCTACAATATCTTTTGGTGAAATATCTTGCTGTTCTGCTGTCACTGTAATTGGTGTACCATGTTCATCACTTCCAGAAACCATCAACACATTATTTCCAAGTGCTCTTTCAAACCTAAACTGAATGTCTGGTGGCAAATAACAGCCAGCAACATGCCCCAAATGCAACGGCCCATTAGCATATGGCCATGCCACACAAATCAAAACATTTTCAGAAGAGGCCATGTCAATATTATCCCCGAAATGTCTTACGTTCATGAAAAGTTCCCTATATTCTATACATTAAACCTCAATAACCAGTTAGTGCTGACATAACTATAGCGGGGGAAACTAAGTCTTGGATTTGCCTACTTTACTAATTATTTACGCTTGCCTTGCATTGGGTGTTTCTTTCCTTTGTTCTATTATGGAATCTGTTCTTCTTTCTATCTCTGCAAGTCACATTAGTATTTTAGAAACTGAAAATCCACGTATTGGAAAAATTTGGTCAAATTTAAAGAAAGATGATTCAGTAAGGCCCCTTACTGCTATTTTAACACTAAACACAATAGCACATACAGTAGGAGCTTTGGGGGTAGGTGTTGAAGTTGAAAAATTAAATCCTGGAGAATATGGTATGGCTATTGCTTCTGCATTGTTAACTTTGTTTGTATTATTATTTAGTGAAATTTTACCTAAAACATTAGGATCAGCATATTGGAAACAATTAACCAACATTACAGGATATATGATTCAATTTGTAACTCTTTCTTTAATATTCATAGTAACCCCAATTGAAATGTTCAAAAAAATGTTACCTGGTGCCAAACAATCAACAGTTACTAGAGATGAATTAGCAGTACTTGCAGATATTGGAGAAGAAGAAGGAGAAATTGAAAAAGATGAGGAAGAGGTAATTAAAAACTTACTAAGGCTACGTGACATAAATGTAGAAACAATAATGACTCCAAGAGTTGTAGTTACGTGCGTAAATAAGACAGAGAGTGTTTCTGAAGTAATGGAACGAATACCCATCATGGTACATGGAAGAATGCCAGTAATAGATACAGATATTGATAAAATAAATGGCTTTGTTTTAAGAAGTGAAATATTGAGGAGAGCTGCTGTTGATGATTTTGATAGTAAAATGGAAGATATCTGTAGAGTGGTTCACAAATGCAAACATAATGATTCTGTAGATAAAGCACTGGACTTACTTCTTGAAAGCAAAGAGCAAATATTAGTTGTTCAAGATGATTTTGGAGGAACAGTTGGTTTAGTCACTATGGAAGATGTTATTGAAACATTACTTGGTGTTGAAATTGTGGACGAATCTGATGAAGTTGAAGATATGCGAGAGTTAGCAAAACAATTGAATACAGATTCAAATGAATAAAGTCAATCAAAAAAACTCGAACTGTAAATCAACTAATTCTGCACTTGTTTTAGCCAAAGAATACTCATCTAAAGGATCTTGATTTAATTTAATAAATTGCATACCCCAATTAAATGTCAAAAGAATATTTTTTGCATGCTCAACTTCCCCCATCAAATACAATGTTGCGGCTATTGCTTCTGCAGTACATAATTTTGTAGGCTTACCCCAATTAACGGGGTTTGCAGCCAATAATAACGGCAATGTACGGTGAATTAATTTATTTGATTCCAACTACAATCCAATGCTACTAATGAACCTCCTTTTTTCAAGATATTATGGTCTTCTGGACCAAAGACCTTTCCACACAATGGATCTAATAATATGCCTTTTCTTGGGATTTTTTTTAAATTTTTATGGAGTTTGAGTTTTGATTTTTTTGAAAGCCGAACTGCTGTATTTTTTTTACGGTCATCTTGAGCCAAATATATTGCATGAATTGGGACATTCCACTTATTTTCCAAAGTTATCAACTACCATTTACTATCAATTATCAAAAAAATCTCCTAAAGTCATCCCCGTTCCCCCTTTAGGACGAACTTTACGGACATCTGGATGATTTTCTTCTGTAAATAATTCAACATCTAATGCTTTTTCTAACTTATGAACCACTTTATCTTCTAAAATCTTTCCTGATTCAATGTTTTTGACATCAATTAATCTCACACCTGCTTTTTTTGCTAAATCTTCCTTTGACCATTGCTTTTTCTTTCTCAAATTAGTTATTTTTTTAGAAAAATTTTCAATTAAATGCTTGAAATCATTGACACCTGATTTTGATTTATATCCATAACTTCCCGATTTGGTACTTAATGCACTCTTTTTTTGAAATGTTTTAGTTTGGGTAGGAATTAAATTCATTTTATCGCAACATCTAGTACATGCTTCCACACTAGATTTGTGATAAGTCACCCTTCTTGTGCTTACTGACATTGACCCACAAAGTTCACAATCACCCAACTATCTCACTGTATCAGTGATAAGTTCAAGGCTTTTCAGCATATCCCCCGAAAATAGGTTTTTTTCCAACAAATCATAGAACAGTTTGAAGTATGTTGAGTCAAGGAGGGCATGAGAACAATGACATCAGATGGGGATGTTTTACGGCCAGGCAACAGTGAAAACAGTAGAACTACTGAAAATGATTTGATTAAGTTACAAACCGAATTTCGTGAATTACACGAAAAGGTCCAACACTTAACTACTGAAAAAATGCAACTTGAAAGAGATTTAGATGGTGTTAGAAAAATAGCACATAGACTTGAAGATGAAGTTAATTCATTGAGAAGTCCTCCATTAATAATCGGACATCTACAAGACGTTATTTCTGATTCAAATGCTATTGTGAGAAGTAGTAATGGGACTATTTTTAAGGTTTCAGTAAATCCTTCAATTTCTGAGGAAAAACTAAAACCAGGAGTAAGAGTAACATTAAATCAGGACACATTAGCAATAATAGATGTATTGCATGATGGATGGGATCCTCTTGTTACTGGTGCGGAGGTATCTGAAAAACCTTCGATTTCATTTGATCAAATTGGTGGTTTAGATAAACAAATTGAATTATTAAGAGAAGCAATAGAACTTCCATTAGAAATGCCAGAATTATTTACTGAAGTTGGGGTAATGCCTCCAAAGGGAGTTTTACTAACAGGCCCACCTGGGTGTGGTAAAACTATGATTGCAAAAGCGGTAGCAGCTAATGCTGATGCAACTTTTATACAATTGGTAGGAAGTGAATTAGCACAGAAATATATTGGAGAAGGTGGGCGCATGGTAAGAGAATTATTCGCTTTAGCACAAGAAAAATCTCCTTCAATAATATTTATTGATGAAATAGACGCAATAGGTGCAAAAAGACTGGATACAGCAACAAGTGGCGATAGAGAAGTTCAAAGAACATTAATGCAATTACTTGCTGAATTGGATGGATTCAATAATCTTGATTCTGTTAAAATTATTGCTGCAACTAATCGACCAGACATATTAGATGATGCACTACTAAGACCTGGTAGATTTGATAGGATTATTGAAATCCCAATACCAAATGATGAAGCCCGCAGAGGAATTCTAGAAATTAATATCGAGAAGATGGCTACATCAAACATTAGGATTAATAGCATAATTGCTGCAACTGAAGGCTTTAGTGGTGCTGACATTAAAGCAATGTGTGTAGAAGCAGGTATGGAAGCAATAAGAGAAAGACGGAGTAAAGTTTTAGCGAAAGATTTCAATGCTGCACTAAAAATAACTGAAAAAATGCGTAAAGAAGGTAGTAAAGATAAAAATAATGTTTTATACGGATAAGCAAATAATTCAAAGACTAAATTTGTGAGCACCATACATGGAGGACAAATTAGTCGAATGTGTGCCAAATTTTAGTGAAGGTAGAGATTTGGAAATTATTAAGCAAATCTCAGACACAATAACCAATATAAATGATGTTACACTTCTTGATGTAGATTCAAGTGAAGATTTTAATCGCACAGTAATTTCATTTGTTGGATCTCCAAAAAATGTATTAAAAGCGGCAATTGAATGCACAAAAAAAGGCATAGAACTTATTGATATGACAAAACATTCTGGAGAACATGCAAGAATGGGTGCTGTAGATGTTGTTCCTTTTATTCCAATAAATAATACAACAATGAATGAATGTATTGATTTAGCTGAAAAATTTGCCAAATTTATTGGGGAAAATTTGGAAATACCGGTTTATTTATACGCAAATGCCGCAAAAAAAGATGATAGGAAATCGCTTCCCAACATTAGGAAAGGTGAATATGAAGGGCTTGATGAGAAAATTATCAAAGATGATTGGAAGCCCGATGAAGGTCCACAAAAATTTGTACCCAAAAGTGGAGCAATTGCAAGTGGTGCACGTCAAGTTTTAATCGCTTACAATATAAATCTAAATACAGACGATAAAAGCCTAGCAAATAAAATAGCAGGAATTATTAGAACAAGTGGTGTACTTAAAAAAGATGAATTTGGGAATAAAATAGTTGATGCAAATGGTAAGGCTGAAAGAAACCCAGGGAAATTCAAATCACTTCAAGCAGCAGGCTGGATGTATGATAAATCAACAGCACAAGTATCTATGAATTTGCTAAATTATTCTGAAACAGGCATGCACACAATAATGGAAGCAGTAAAAGCTGAAGCTGAAAAATTAGAATTGGAAGTGACATCTGGAGAACTTGTTGGGCTAGTTCCATTAAAAGCAATGATAGATGCGGGCAATTATTATAATTCTAACCCTAATGAGGACTCTATAGATAAAATTGTTGATTTAGCAGTAACTGGATTGGGATTAAATATAATGGATAATTTCAATGCAAATAAGAGAATAATTGAATGGGCAGCGAATTATTAGGTGAAAATATGGATGATTATGGAAGAATGAGTGTAAAAGAATTTCAAACAGCATTATCGAGCAGTTCTCCAACCCCAGGTGGAGGATCAGCAGCAGCAATATCACTTGGACATGCAGCAGCATTAACTTGCATGGTAAGTGATTTAACCCTCAGTAAAGAAAAATGGAAAGAGGGATGGAATGTAGCAGAAAAGATTCAAGGTTTTGCAATACCTCTTTTTCATGACTCTCTAGAATTAGCAACTAAAGATGCAAATTCATTCGATAAAGTTGTAGAAGCATGGAAAATGAATAAAAATACAGATGAAGAAAAGGAGAAGAGGAGTAATGAAATTAAAAAAGCCACACTTAATGCAGCATTAATACCACTTGAAACTGCTACAAAGGCTAGTAAATTACTTGAATTACTACCTGATCTTGCTGAAAAAGGAAATGCTAATGCAATAACAGATGTAGCTGTGGCAGCATTACTTTCTAATGCATCTTGTAGTGGGGCATTATACAATGTAAAGATAAACTTACTTGATTTAGATGAGCCCGAAATATCAAAAAAGGTTAATGAAATTTCAAATAATCTAGAAAATAATTTATCTAAAGTCCTCAATATAGTTAATGATAGATTAAATTAAAGATTAAAAACATCTTTATTAAGTAAATTATCTGGAATTTTACCAGTTAAACCCATGATGATTTGAGTTGCTGATTCCATTCCAACCCTTATTTGTGCTTCAATAGTTGATGCAGCAATATGCGGAGTGCCAACAAAATTATCCTTTTCAAATAATTTGTGTTTTAAAATCGGTTCTGATTCAAAAACATCTAATCCTACAGCAGTCAATTTTCCTGAATCCAAACAATTTGCAACATCATTTTCATTTACAATTCCGCCTCTCGCAAGACTAACAATATACCTTCCACAATTT
>CAZMJH010000045.1:0-7885 GCA_964566595.1 uncultured Candidatus Poseidoniales archaeon | reverse complement strand
CCTACTCCATCACCATCTGTATCTACTGTTTCTTAAGCATCAAATGGAAAAGCATCTGAATTATCCCCGACTCCATCACCATCTGAATCTGTTGTTTCTGAAGCATCATTTGGAAATGCATCGGTATTATCTCCCACTCCATCACCATCTGTATCTGCCCATTCATTTGGATCATTTGGGAATGCATCATCTGCATCATCAACACCATCGCCATCTGAATCAGAGCTAGATGTAACTTCATTAATTGACCAACTAAGTGTTGACCAAAAATCGCCTACAGGATCTCCATCACCATTTACTGCATTGGTCGCAACTTCCAAATTTACTGTGCCACTTCCTGTTGAAGGTGCAGTCCATTCAAAACTCCAACTTCTTGCACCAGAATTAGTATGCGTTGCACTAGAACCTGAAATTTGGACATTTGGGCCAGGATTTATTAAAGTTCCTTTATCTGTTGTGAATGAAAAGCCTCCATTTGAACCTGATACTGATGTAGACATACTAATGGTCACTAAATATGTTTGACTCGCCGTATAATCTGTAGGGAAACCTGAATGAGTAGAAGTAACAGAAGAAGAGGGATTTGCTCCATGGCAACTACAATCACCAGAATTATTTTGAATTCCACCGGGATAAGCATCTACTGAAGAGCCGGCAAACAAAACAATGTATGAAATTAATAATAATGAAATATAAATTATGGCCCTTCTAGTTATAATCATAAAACGACCTGTCCTGCTTACTCTTTAATTAAATTGTTATGAATCATACTTCCTACTAGAACCACTAAATTCGTTAGCCGGATACTTTTCTTTATTCAAAAATAATTTACGTCTTGAATTTTCAATAGGATCTATTCCAAACATGGAACACATCCTAAGTAAATAAATTTGCACATCGGCAATTTCATCTGCTAAAGCAGCTAATCTCTCATTATCAGCAATTACATCTGATATTGAAGGGGAATCCCACTGTAAACATTCTAATAATTCTCCTGCTTCAATTGCAATAGACATTGCTATATTTTTAGGGGTGTGAAATTGTTCCCAATCACGTTCAGATACAAAATCTGAAACTTCATTCATCAATTCTATTAGGCTCATAAAAATAGGCAAAAGGACAAAGTGTATTGCACTTTTGTTCATCAAATTGTTTATTAGAGGGGTAGAAATAAGGACATTTTATGCCAAGAAGTAATATCAAGGATTTACCTCCAGAACCAAAAAGAAAAAGAAGAGGTAGCAGAGATTTATACGAATTTATAGCATTAACTCTATGGGCGTTATTTCTCTTTTCTACTCTAGCACTCCTAATCTTTTCCAAGGGGAACATGAGTCCAGTTGGGGATTATATATTCTCTTGGGAGAATTTTGAAGAAGTTACATATGTATTGGCAACATTATGGGTTTTAAGCAGCATTGCACTTTTCATATTTGATAGTAATGCTATATCAAGAGAAAAGGAAGATTTTGAATACCATATGAAAAACTTTAGAGAATTAAGAGATAACATTATTGCATTAGAAAAGGAAAAGATAGAATTAGAAAAAAAGAAATTATTAGCAGAAAATTCTACTAACGAATAGCAAAAAGCCTCAGGAGGAGGCAATAATGAACAAATTATTGCTCCAATGGAAATTAGAGATTCTGAGGAAAGGACTGAAGTCACGATTGCACCCATACCTAAACTTCCAAAAAAGAAATTAATTTTAACAATGAAATTTCCAAATTCAAATATTGAGTTGCCAGCCTATGTTGTACCTCTTGGATTTTTATCAATAATGTTAATGATTTTAATTGAACCACTTTTCTTATTAATTGCCATTCCCGTAGTTTTGGCTTTTATTGGGGGTATAGTCATGGAAACTATCTCTCTTGATTATATTAACAATACAATTGAACACATCAATACCCTAATACCTATTACTGAAGAAGAATAATTACAATTCAACTAGCATTGCAACAGCATTCCCTCCACCAAGGCATAAACTGACAATACCTTTTTTGGCTTCTACTCTTCGCATTGCTTGAAACATTGTAATCAAACAACGTGTTCCTGAAGATCCAATTGGATGGCCCATTGAAACTGCTCCTCCGTGTAAATTCAATTTTTCTTCGGGTATTCCAACTCCTGCCAAAACTGCACAAGATGCTGAAGCAAATGCCTCATTATGCTCAAAGACATCTACATCATCTACATTCAAATTATTTCTCTCCAATAATCTTTGAATTGCTGGAATTGGAGCGGCCATAACTCTTTCTGGTTCTACTCCACTAGTTACATAATCTCTAATTGTACAATATACAGTCAAACCGTACTCCTCTGCAAATTCTGCACTTGTAACTAATACTGCTGAAGCACCATCAGATAGTTGACTTGCATTTCCTGCTGTAACTACGCCCTCATCAAGAAACGCTGGTTTCATTTCTGATAATTTTTCCATTGAAATATTTTCTCTGATTCCTTCATCTCTCTCTAAAGTAATCTCGTCACCCTCTCGGTTAACTCCACTAACCGAAAAGGATTCTTCATCAAGCCAACCATTTTCCCAAGCGGTGTGAGCTTTCTTGTGACTTGAGACGCTAAATTCATCAATTACTTCACGAGATAATGAAAATTCTTTAGCAACAATTTCTCCAGTATTCCCCATATGAACATCATTGTATACGTCCCATAATCCGTCATGAATCATGCCGTTAACTAAATCTTCAGGGGGCACGGATTCACCTCTCTTTGATTTGAAAACTAACTTAGGTGCATTTGTCATAGATTCCATTCCTCCTGCAACTATACATCTGTTCTCTCCGCATTTGATACTGTTTGCTGCAAGCATTACTGCTTTCAAGGCAGAACCACACACTTTGTTGACTGTATATGCTGCTGTACTTACCGGTAAGCCTGCTTTAATTGCCACTTGTCGCGCTGGAGCTTGTCCAGAACCTGCTTGCAAAACTTGCCCGAAAATCAATTCATCAACTAATCCTGAATTAGAATCTATGTTCGCTCTAGAAAGTAATTCCTTAACTGTAATTATTCCCAAATCAATTGCTGAATAATTCCTCAATGCCCCTCTATATTTCCCTACTGGTGTGCGTGCAAAAGCACAAATCACTACATCAGAGGTACTTCCCATATACAGGTCTAACAATAACAAGATATTGAATTCTTGCTCATCAATCATTTTGTTTACGTTTAGAAATATAAACAACTGCACCTAATAATGAGATTAGTGTTGAACTAAATACAAATCCTGGTGTTTCCTCTTTCTCGGGTGGTGTTAAATTAGGTGAACCAGTATTGTCATCATTTGTATCATCATTATTTTCTTCAGGTGGAACATAAGGATCAAAACCCTTATCTTCATTATTCATAACACATGACATATTATCCAAATTTTGTTCTGCAAAGAACACATTACACTGGATCTTTTCAATATTGGTATTTCGCAAAATAATATCTGCTAAAGTAGTATTATGTATTTCATCTCTAATGTCTTCAACTTCAGGGTTATTAAGGTAATATAACCTGTCCGAATCTCTTAATCTTTCATATTGTAACTTAATGACGTCATGCACAGATTGGCCTAAACTAGAATTTTCAATATGATCTTCAGCAAGCATTCCAACAAAAACATCAGCATGACCAGGTTCAGGATATACACTAAGTAGTTTTTCTGCTAATTCAACATCAGTAGTAATCTCTGACCAATTTGTAATTGCATCTAATCCTAATGCAATTCTAACTGTATTATAATCAGGCATACCATGATCCCTTGCTCGATTAATATCTATGGCACATAAATCCATACCTCCTGCATTTGGATCTCCAAACATTTGATTACGCAAATCATCAGAATAAATCAAATCTAATTTTGGTTCCACTTGATATGCTAATCCTCGAATAATTGGGTCTACTCCGCCTCCATTAGTTAATGGACTTGTATCAAAAAAGCCTTCATGCAATCTTATATTTCCCTCTTCGGTTTCTGAACGATTTTCATCAAGTCGAAGAGTCCAACTTCCAATTTGGCTATGCCCCATTCTAAATGCAGAATGAGTAAATGCATTGAGAATTGTAGGGTCTACAGATGAATCATATCCCTCATACTCTGACAATGTCACTCCTAATGCGGGAAGAAATTCATTAAAGGTGATTGCTTGCAATATCCCTGTCACTATAATTCTTGCACTTTGGTAAATTTGTTCATCATTCCAACTTGGATTTTCAGCATGTATTTCGGTGGCTAATCTATTATGCTCTCGAAGAAAAATTGTGTGTAAAGCAAGTAAAGAAATATGTTCATTTCCACGAACATCTCCCAATACTAAATTTCCACCCCCAAAACCTTCAAACGACATTCCTGGATGTGAGTCATTTAATGGATCTAATGCTGGAGGAATTGGCCCTTCAGGCATCATTGTTGTTTTCAACAAACCATTTTCAAATGTTCTCAACCAATCTGCCCTATATTGATCTGAGCCGTAAACTAAACTAGCATCCATCCATGTTGTAATCTGATTAAGTTGTTCACGGGGATTAGACTCATTTGTACTTGTTTCCAAATCATATTGTGAACGAAACATTGGAATGTAATATCCAGGAGTCATAACTTCATCATCTTCTGGAATTAAAATATCAAATTTATGTTGTCCTCCTTCCGAGGGATATTGATGCATACCTCTTTGATTTCCCGTAAATACAATATCATGTGTAGAAAATTGACTAAAGACCCAAATTAAATCTGAAAGTCCTCTTTCATCAGGAATATCATAAGGATTTGCTCCAAATCCTGCTGGATCTGAACATAATACATTACTAATATGACGAGGATTTGGTAAATCATTTAACGATGGTGCTGCAATATTATCTGAATATTCAGAAGGAACTAAACGGCCTAACTGGCTTACTGAAACACCCCAATTTGGATTTTCTTGGTTATGTCCTGAACCATTAATTGGGTAATAATCTGTAATCAAAGTTGTACTGTACGTATTATTCCCTGTGGCTTTGGCAGAAACAGCAGTAGTCATCATTAAAAAAAGTATACAAAAACTTGTAAATACTCTTATTTTACCCATATTGACTCCTATGTTTTAACCTCTATGGTGACGCCATATAAACAGTACTACCGCCATAGCAACAAGACCACTAAAAGCAACTAAATCTTGAGAAGTGGGGATTTTTTCATCTATAACTAAAACTTGATCTACTTCCACATCAAAAATCTCAGTAGTTCTACCGCTTGGCCAATTAACTACTACTGAATCAACTACCATGGTATTTCCCAATCCAAAATGTAATCTTTCATCACCACATCCAAATGAACCAGAACAAGCAAATTTTTGTTGAACATAAGGTTGATTATCCACCCAAACAATTACTTCCGCACCAATTCCTTGTATGTTAGAATAATGACCATTAAGGTCTATCATTAACCAATGGCGTCCTGTCTCTTCAGCTAAATTTTCAAAAATCCTGATTGGTGCATTTGAATTCCCTGTAATAATATCTAAATCGCCGTCATTATCAAAATCAGCAATGGATGCTCCCTGAGTTTTTTCAGTTTCTGATGGAATTAAATTTAATTCAGATGCCATCTCTGTAAAAGTTCCATCACCATTATTTATCCAAAATGTATTGTCTTGTTGGGACATATAAGGTTGTATTTGTCCAACAGAATAAAACAGGTCTAAATCTCCATCTAAATCATAATCAAAGAAGTCACATACCCAATGTACTGGAAAAGCCGCATCCATATTTATTCCAGCCTCCTCCCCAACTTCTAAAAAAGTACCATTTCCTTGATTTTGCCATAAATAATTTGGACCATAATTTGATTGGCAGATATCAAGATCACCGTCTCGATCATAATCACCTGCATCAAGGCCCATTCCAGTACCTGCTCTTTCCATTCCAGCTTCTGTAGTTACAACGGTAAATGTTCCATCTCCATTATTATGATACAAAGGAGATATTCCAAAATCTGATGCAATAAATACGTCTTCCCACCCATCTCCGTTACTATCAAACCACAACGCTGCCCAACTCATTCCGGAGCCTGCTTCACTCCCACTATACAACCCGGGAGAGGAAGAAGTTCCTGCTACGAGATCCGCTCTTACCAAATCAGTTTGAAGTGGAACTCCTGGTGTTTCTGAAAAATCTGAACTTCCAGATAATTTTGCTATAAATGTGACATCAGAAAAAGTTCCATCTCCATTATTTTGGTATAATATATTTGTTTCACCTGATGCTTGTGTTTCAACCAATTCATAATATCCATAATTTAATGAATACAAATCTAAATCTCCATCGTGATCATAATCAATCCACTGCGCTTCAGTACTTTGTCCTGGATTCCCTACTTTTGCAAATTCAGTAACGTCACTAAAAGTACCGTCTCCATTATTGTGATACAATATATTCTCATTCCCCCCCGGATATTTACCATTAGCATGACCAAATTCACTAACATACAAATCCAAATATCCATCGGAATCATAATCGCCCCATACTCCTGAAAGAGAAGTACTATCTGGGCTCCCATCTCCATTAAAATCATCATTTAATCCTGCTTTGAGTGTTATATCTTCAAAGGAAAAATCTCCTTTGTTTTCAAACAGCATTTGATGACCGAATGTTGCATTAAGTGAAATATGTGAATTTTGATTGTCTTGCCATTCAAGATAAGAAAAACGTGCAGAAATATAAACATCCATATCTCCATCATTATCAAAATCTCCAGCTGAAACTCCGGGCCCAAATGAATTCCAATTTAATGTGTCAGATTTTGACTTTGATGTAAATAAATCTGGAACTACACGGGTATATCTGACAAGTATATCTTCATTATTTTCTGAATCTGTACTTTCTTGAGCCATTACAGAAAATTGTGAGGAAAAGAGAATACAACACAATGCGATTAAAGAAAAAATGGATGTGGCCCTAACATGAGTCATGTTACTATCAATACCACCTTGTCAAGTAATCCCATAAAACATCTCGTTATAATTAAGCAATAAATACACTTTAAAACAAGGAGTTAATAAGAGAGGGATGTCAATATATTCTTGTGAAATTAAAAAATAAAAAAAGCAAATACCACCTCAAAACAACCAATTATCCAAACATCCTTTTGTATAGACATACTTTGGGCCAGAAGGCCGGGGGGGATGGAACGTGCCAGTTAGACTAGGACCTGCGGGTGTACCGCTTTCTTGTAAAGGACGTACTATTGTAGAAGGAATGGACGATATTATCAGCCTTGGAATGGATGCAATGGAAATACAAACAGTACGTATGGTTGCCCCCAATCATTTTGAACAATATTGGCAAGCAGGTGCATTATCATATAAAGCAGAATTTGAATTAAACATTCACGGCCCCTATTATTCAGAAGTTCTTGGTAATAAAATGCAACTAAATCGTACATTATCAAAGCTCGAAGCAAGTTTGCAAGCTGGAAAAGTGCTTAATGCAAGGCATATTACTTGCCATGTTGGCCCATATTGTGGATATGGAAGAGGGCGAGAAGCAAATGAAGTTGTAGCAAATGTTTTTGCTGGAGTTGTTGAAAGAGTTGAAGAAATATGGAAAGAAGATAGTGAACACCCCGTATTTCCTTGGTTAGAAAAATTTGAGCCTACAAAAATAGGTATTGAAACAAGCGGACGTCAAAATTTATGGGGTAGTATCGAAGAAGTTCTTGAAGTTGTTAACCATGTAGAAAATACAATACCTGTAATTAATTTTGCACATATACATTCTCGTGGCCATGGAAGATTAAAAACAAGTGAGGATTACGGAGAATTATTTGATCTTGTAAGAGAAACTATTGGTACAAAAGAATTTTATTGTCATTTCTCTGGTGTTGAACATTTAATGG
>CAZMJH010000044.1:0-7932 GCA_964566595.1 uncultured Candidatus Poseidoniales archaeon | reverse complement strand
CCAAATATTCTTGGATTCTCATCAGAAGACAGACCCGGATGTCCTGATTCTGATGGTGATGGTTGGTCCGATGGTGATTCAAACTGGACTATTGATAATGGTGCAGATCCGTTTCCAAATGATTTCAGCCAATGGAAAGATACTGATAGAGATGGATATGGAGATAATTATACATTTGAAATTGATTCTGAATCAGGATTAAGAATTGAAATGGGAGATGCATTCATTAATAATCCCTCCCAATGGAGTGATTCTGATGGTGATGGGTGGGGTGACAATCAAGGTAATGAGGATACCCAAATTGATGAATTTCCTTACGAAAATTCTCAACATATAGATTCTGATAATGATGGATTTGGTGATAATTATTCTGGTTTTGAAGGTGATTCTTGTGTGGAAATGTGGGGGCTTTCAAATCAAGATAGATTCGGATGCCCTGATACTGATTCAGATGGGTTCTCTGATCCTGATGATGGCTGGATATCTCATCCTGATGGTTTTGCAGATGCTTTTCCATCTAAAGAAAGCCAGTGGTACGATACTGATGGCGATGGTTTTGGTGATAATCAAACTACAAATGCATGGCAACCAGATAGTTGTTTATTGACGGAAGGTACCAGTTATAGAGATAGATGGGGTTGTCCAGATACAGACGGAGATGGTGCATCTAATCCTGATAATGATTGGATTTCCCACCCATTAGGGATGGCAGATACATTTCCACTTGAGTCGAGTCAATGGATGGACTCAGATGGAGATGGATATGGAGATAACTCAATTGGAATAACTCCCGACAACTGTATTGAAATCCCTGGAACAAGCACAGAAGATCGTTTTGGATGTATAGATACTGATGGTGATGGTTGGTCCGATTTAAGTGATAAATTCCCCCATATTCCTTCTCAAATGTTAGATTCTGATGGTGATGGATACGGGGACAACTTATCAGGGCATGAACCTGATGCTTGTCCAACTGTTTACGGTAAAAGTTTGCTGGACAGACGTGGATGTCCCGATCTTGATGAAGATGGTTATTCAGATTTTGATGATGATTGGTTGGCTAGTCCTGATGGCCAAGGGGATGCATTCCCTACAGACCCATGGCAATGGCGTGATACTGATGGTGATGGATATGGAGACAATCCAATTGGAAATTTAAGAGATGATTGTCCATCAGAATCTGGTACCTCAACAATTGATTTCCAAGGATGTCCAGATAACAATAAAGATGGTTATTCAAATGAGTTTGGAGAAATAAAGGCTGCTATAACTATAATGGGAAATAATCCTCTTTCTTCCTGGGCAACTTATGCCATTGCCGGCCTTATTTTCTTAGCAGCAGTAAGCATTAATAGAATTTTAGAAGGAAGTTCTGAGGAGGATATTAAAGAGGTGGATTTTCTTGAATAATATTGTAGTAAAATTATGCATTATCCTATTGCTAATGCCAATAATTCCATTTATTGATAGTGTTCAAGCTCAAGAAGTAGATGATTTTACTGTTGTTAATTATGAAGCTAGAGAACAAGATATTGATAATGATGGATATGTTGACCAATTAAGAATCGTCTTTAATGTAAATACTACAAAATCTCAAACACCAGTATCTGCTCAATTAACAACTGTATTTGATCAATATCCAATCCAATCTGAAATATTGCAATGGGATAATTTTACATTAACTAATCAGAAATCATTGTCTCGCTCAATTTTTATTGACGCATGGAAAGAAGGTACTTACACAGTAACATTGAAATTTATTAATCCGATTACACAGAATATTATTTCCGAATACCAACTTGGTGAATTTAATCTCATGGTGGGAATGGAGAAACCATTTGTTGCCCTTAATGTAATTGCAAATCATGATGGGAAAACAGTAGATGATAATTTTAATACAGGTTCGGAATGTAAAATAAAACGTGATGTCCTTGACAAAATTGGCCATCGATACAATCTTACTGGGGAAGTTCAATTTATTGGTGCACCTTGGATTACACCTTCAATTAATCCAGGAGATAATACACCCAACAGTGATGAAATTGATTGTAGTAATTGGCCTGCAGGAAAATATTCTTTAAAATTAATTTATCATAATTCATTAGGTTATTCACTAGAAACATGGAGGAATTTTTCAATATTAAATCAACCAGCACCTAGTTTTAAACTTAATGTGACTGGCCAAAGTATGGAAATTGGCACCTTATGTTTTGTTACAATAGAACCAACCGATGATACTGATTTTAACGAAAATCAAATTTCATGGACAACAATTCCAACACATGAGGGTTCAAATGGGTTAGAAATAAATTGTAAAATGTGGATGCCTGGGGTTCATCGTATTACTGTAAATGTAACAAATTCTGAAGGCATTAGTGCTACAAATGGAGTTAATGTTATCAGAATACCTCCTATTGATGAAAATTTATCTACTTGGGGTAATGAAAGTGTTACTTCCTCATGGCCTGTCAGAAGTGGTGGAGAAATTGAAACTCAATATTCGGGCTATATTGCTACAGGAATTGGTATGCTTTTACTATTTTTGATTTCTATCCTTGTTCTAAAAAGATTCGGTGAAGATATTAAAGGTGAGTTTTCACTTTCCAAATCTGAAATTGATTCTGAAGGTCTTCCAACTCATACTGATGAGGATGGACATTTATGGAGACAACATCCAGATGGACAAATAGATTGGTGGGATGAAAATGCTAATATGTGGATTCCATTTCAATAAAATCTAATTTTATCTATGTATGAAAAGTAATGCAGGTCCACCTTCATGTAATATTAGTTCTATTTCTTTTTTAGTGGAATAATTATGTATACCTCTTGTTGAAAAATTTATTTTTTCTTTATTTAAATTCCATTTAACTCCAGTAAAAGTGACATTACTTTTTGATAAACAAAATAATGAAAGATGTGTTTCTTTATTAAAATTAAATTTCATGACTTTATTAATTGGAATATATTTTACAATAAAATCATTAAGATGAATTTGAAGATCTATGGATTGCATTTGAGTTTGATCTAATTCTGCTAATGCAGCATATGTGCCCAAAATATGGTCACTTCTTCCGGATTCAATTCCTATAATGTCTAAATCAATAATTCCAGATTCAATTGCCCAATTTATTCCTTTTAGCAAATCCGTCTCTCCTTGGCCCTCTTGATGAATTACAGTAACATTTTCATTAATTATTGCAGTATTTATAGAATCAAAATCTCCAATAAGAATATCAGGAATAAGATTAAAATTAATACAATGATTATAACCACCATCAATAGCAATAATCATTTTTTCATTCGATTTTAAATCTTGAAAAATTGGGGCTGAGAGTTCTCCCGCGGCAATTAGCAATGCTCTATTTTTCACTGGCGGCATAATTGGGCTAGACGTTACTCTATTAATGAATCGTGTTTTATTCAAATATAGGGCTAAGCCTCAATAAGGGGACTCTAGTCGGCAGGATTAGGATTGATTATGCCAGAATATGTTCCTGAAGGTGCTTTATTACCAAGTGGAATAAATATTGATGAAACTGCAGCATATTTCGGGATTACAGATTCAAGTCAAATATTAATGGAAATGGAAACCTTAGGTAGGCATGAATCATTAACTATTGTCTTGAATAAAATTTCAGATTTATTACTTACTGATACTTTTGATTTAGATTCAGGAAGCAATCGATTACAAGTTGAATCTGGTGAAATTTATTATATTCTTAGTGGACCATTAAAATTACTAAAACTAACTGAGAAATTGCAAGATTATTTAGGACTAAATATTGAAGGGAATACAGTAAGGCCAGATATTACAGATGAGCAATTTTTTGCTCTCGAAGCATTATTAGATCCCATGAATATTTTGAAAATCTATGCTATTGGAGATGTTACAGGGGGTAATGCTGAATTAGCAAAATATACAAATGCTTTTGATGAAATGATGCAAGCTCCGGCCGAAAATTTAGAAAATCTGGTCATAATTAAAAATGAAATGTCAAATATCTTAATAGAAACAAAAAATATGCAAATGCCCCGTTCTATCTCAATATTAAAAGCTTCAACCCCAGTTAATGTACCTAAGATTATTACTCCTCAAAAACATGTTGAAGAAAAAATAGAAACCCAAGAAGTAAATCCCACAACAAATAATATTTCTTCAGATTTACAACAACCTACTGCACTAAAACCTCCTAGACAACAAACAGGAATTATAGAAGCTACACCCCTAACTAAACCTGAGTCTTTGGAAAAACCAAAAACTCTTCCTCCAAATCCTCCTATCATTCAAAAAGAAATCACAACCATGGAAGACATCGAAAAAAATAGTTTAAACGCTGATTCATGGATTAATACTGAAAATGAAATCTCCTCTAAGTCCCCAGAAGAAATTAGCAACGTAAAACCCATTGTTCCAAAAGCCCCTCCAATAGTTCCTAAATCAAAACCTATTCAACCAAAAGTATTCCATACTCCTCAAATTCAATCACAAACAGAATCCCATGTTCCAGAAACCACAGTTCAACCCACGCCGAATTCTAACGAAAAGATTACACACACTCATAAACCTCAGACTTTACCTAAACCCAAACAACATATTTCTCCAATATCTAACTCAAACACAAATGGAATCATTAGAACATTTCCAAATGGAAATATTTGCAGAGGATGTGGAATAAGTATGAGTAATTCATGGAGATTTTGTGCTCTATGTGGATTTAATTTCTAATTAAATTTGTAATTCTCCTAAAATTACTAATGGTTCTCCATCAATAAATATTGTTGGCTCTTTTATAATTCCACTAACTAAAATTCCTGAATGATTAGTTTCAATTTTACTACTTGCTAATCCTATACTAAAATAACAACTTCCAAGAACTTTTTCATCTTCAAGAGCATTTCCTATTAATTTTGAATTCGGATTCAAGCCCATCCCAAATTGAGCAATTGACCACACAGAAGATTGATCTTTTGCAGGTAATAAATTTGCGGCTTCTGCAAAAAGATGTCTAATTCTTTGCGCTTCTGGTCCTCCTTTAATATCAGTTGCAATTCCATCGTTTACTTTAAAACGAAGTGGTTCACTAAGTACCATTGAGTCAAAACTTCCATCAATATACAAATCTCCTTTTGCAGTTCCTTCAATAAGTGAATTGAATATCTTTCCTGCGGGTAAATTTGTAACCATTCCTGGACGGTTACAAATTCCCGAATCTTCTTTATTCCATTTTTTAGGATCAATCTCAAATCGAATATCTGTACCTTCTGGAGACGTTACTCTAATTCTTCTACGTCTACGAAGATGTACGCCTACTCTACTAATTGTATCTCTTATTTCATTAAAATCAGCAAGCATACCTCCTCCTGCAAATAATTCAGATGTAATCCCTGGCATAGTTGCTATTCTTGCTCCGTATTTACAAGCCTGAACTCTTGCTTTAGTATGTGTAATACTAAATTTGGTAGGAGCTAATACTACATTTTGTGAACGCATTAATTCTGCAACAGATGCAGGTGGTTCATCTCCATGATGTCTTGTTAATGGCATTATAACTAATAATACATTATTTGAAACCTCAGAAGCAACTTTGTAAAGTTCTTGACCGATTTCACTAGTTGAGGGATCTGCAACAACCAAAACGGATTCATGACGTCTAATTTCCATGCAAGTATTAACTACAATTTTAGCAGCACTATTCAATAAATTTTCAAAGACTTCTTCTTTCGAATCCCCATCGAAATCATCGTCTTGTTCATGTGCCACACACACCCCAAGAAAATCTTATGTTTGAATCATTTGATGGGTAAATATAACTAATGAAAAAGCAAATACTCAATATTCTCTTCATTCTGGAAAGGGTTGGGCGGAAAGATGAGTTACGAACAATTTATCAAAGAAGTAAACACTTTTTCAAGAATACAAGCAATTCAAGGACAATTAAGTTGGGATCAGCAAGTCCTAATGCCTCCTAAAGGAGCGGCAGCAAGAGCAGAAACACTAGCATGGTTATCTGGACGTGCACATAAAAGAATAACTAGTAAAAAAATGGGAGATCTTATATCTGATTTAGAAAAAGATGTTGAAAATTTAGATGATAATCAACGAACAAATGTAACTGAAATGCGTAGAACTTATGACAAATCTACAAAATTACCTGCTGAATTTATTGAACGATTTACAAAAACACGCTCAAAGGGAATGGGAATTTGGGCTGAAGCAAGAAAAAATAATGATTTTAGTTTATTTGCTCCAATTTTATCTGAACTTGTTGAACTTGCTAGAGAAAAAATTACTTATCTTGATAATGGAAAGACGCCATATGATACGCTCTTAGATGATTATGAAATGGGATTAACAGTAGAATATTTAGATCCATTATTTGAAGATTTGAAAAAGGGGTTAATTAAATTATTAAACAAAATTATGCAAACAAAAAAACAAAATATAATTATACCAAAAATGACATTTCCTATTGCAAATCAAGAAGCATTTTGTTTAAAAATTTCAGAACAAATGGGTTTTGATTTTGAATCCGGCAGAATGGATACTTCGCCCCATCCTTTTTCGATTTCTATTGCTGCAGGAGATACAAGGATTACAACAAGATATGATGAAAATGATCCTTTTTCGTGTCTTTATGCTGTAATGCATGAAACTGGGCATGGATTATATGAACAAGGGTTACCTCATGAATTTGCACTTACTCCTCGAGGAACTGCAATTTCATTAGGAGTTCATGAATCACAATCTCGCTTATGGGAAAATCAAATTGGAAGAACTGAAGAATTTTGGAAATTTTCTTTACCATTATTTCAAAACGAGTTCCCGGATTTCCCAAAAAATATCGATGCTGCTCAAATGAATCTAATCGCAAATCAAGTTGAGCCTTCATTTATTAGAGTTGAAGCAGATGAAGTTACCTATAACTTACATATAATATTAAGATATGAAATTGAAAAACAATTATTTAATGGAGATTTAAATGTAAATGATTTACCAAAAGTATGGAATCAAATGTTCAAAGAATGGTTTGGATTAGATGTTACTACTGATACTATAGGAGTATTACAAGATATTCATTGGTCTATGGGTGCTTTTGGATATTTCCCTACTTACACATTAGGAAATTTATATGCTGCACAATTATTTGAAACAATGAAAGATAAATTTGAAAATGTAAATAATATGATTGAAAGGGGGGATTGGGTTCCATTATTGAAATGGCTTAGAGAAAATATTCATGAAAAGGGTAGATTGTATAATCCATCTGATTTAATCGAAAATGCCACAGGAAAGGCTCCAACATCAGAACCTTTTTTGAAATATTTAAAGGAAAAATACAGTGCAATTTATGAATTTTAAGTTAATTAAAACAATTTAATCTAGTGCCTGTTTGACCTGGATTAACTAATATTTGACCCTTGATGTTTTTCTTAATTTCTCTTTTGAAAACGGGTTTTCCTTGAATAAATGTAAGTTGTGGCCAACCAACTAAAGTTCTACCAGCAAATGGGCTCCAACCAACTTTAGTCCACATATTCTTATCTTTAACTTCTAATTCTTCAAATAAATTAACTAATACAAGATCAGCATCATTGCCAATCTTAATTTCTCCTTTTTTCTTCATTCCATAGCATTTTGCTACATTTGTTGACATCCATTTAACTACATCTTCAACTGAACACATACCATTCATAGCATGAGTTAACATGACGGGTAAAGATGTTTCAACTCCCGGCATTCCAGATGATGCTTTAGGCCAACCCAAATTCTTTGAAGATAATGTATGAGGTGCATGATCTGTTGCAATGCATTGTATTGTACCATCTTTCAATCGATTCCATAATATATCTCTATCTTCAGAATATCTAATTGGTGGGTTCATTTGCAATCTTGTACCATGCTTTTCAACATCATCATCTGTAAATGTC
>CAZMJH010000043.1:3511-7945 GCA_964566595.1 uncultured Candidatus Poseidoniales archaeon | reverse complement strand
AAATTATTTTATCAAGATTAGGGCTTAATAATATTTCAGAATTAAAAGGAAGAATGGACTTACTTCGATATTTAAACGAGGAGGCTTTATAGTGACACAAGCACATCCTAATAGGAAAGTTCCCGAAAATTATGTAGATAATTTAAACATTTCAAGAGGTAATTTAATTTCTAAATTGGATTCTCTAAATATAGATACTAAACCTCCTGCTGAAGGAGGTTGTGGAGTTGTTGGGCTTGCTTCAGAAGTACCGATAAATGGGAGGAACCTAGTAAGGCCACTTGCACAAATGAGGAATAGAGGTAATGGCAAAGGCGGGGGAGTCGCAATGGCTGGACTTGATCCCATTCAATGGGGAGTTAGTGCTGAATTGATAAAATCTCATTATTTAATGGGGATTGCCTATCTTGAAGAATCTATTCAAGATGAAGTTGAAGAAAGATTTGTCAATCATTTTTATGATGTTAGCCATACACATGTAGTTGAAACTGTTGATGACTTCAATACAATTCCAGGCATAGATGTTCAACCTCCAAAAGCAGTACTATATTTTGTGCTACCAAAAGAAGATAAATTATTGGATTTTAAAACTGAAAATAAATTAGAAGAACTTGATAAAAAAACATTGATGGATGAATTTGTCTATCAAATTTCCTTTTCATTTAATGTAAAATATTATGCTTCAGATGCAGGCAATCAAGCATTTATCATGTGCCATGGAAAAGATCTTCTTGTTCTGAAAATGGTCGGATATGCAGAAGATGTCATCACATATTACAAACTTGAAAATAAGTCTGCACACGTATGGATTGGACATCACAGATATCCCACAAAGGGAAGAGTTTGGCATCCTGGTGGCGCCCATCCATTCATCGGCCTAAATGAAGCCCTTGTTCACAATGGAGATTTTGCAAATTATCAATCAATTTGTGATTATCTTGCTCAAAGAAATATAAAACCACTATTTATGACTGATACCGAAGTTTCGGCACTAGTATATGATTTACATAGGCGCACATATAATTATCCATTAGAATATGTCATAGAATCACTAGCGCCTACAACTGAATTAGATTTTGAATTATTAGATGAAGATAAAAAGGAAATTTATTCTACCATACAACATACACATATTCACGGCTCTCCAGATGGCCCTTGGTTTTTCATCATAGCCGAAAGCCTTGATGATACAAAACGTTTGATTGGAATAACAGACACATCCATGTTAAGGCCCCAAGTTTTTGCAGTTCAGCGGGGAAAAGCGAGTATTGGTTTTTGCGCATCAGAAAAGCAAGTAATAGATGCTGTACTTGAAGAATTAAGTGCTGAAGATGATAGATTTTGGGATGTTGCAGATCATTATTGGGTTGCTAGAGGTGGCAGTCACACAGACGGAGGAGCGTTTTCTTTTACTCTAGAAGGAGAAAATAAGGACTTAGTAATCACAAACAAATTTAACGAAATAGTCCACCTTCCAACTTCAGGTGAACCTTATTTTGGAGAAGCAGACATAGCGGGTTCAGGTTGGAATCCTGAATCCGGATTAAAAGGAATATTAGAAGGATTAGAAAAGTGGGATAGTAATCAAGCTATTGCATGCCTTAATGAGATTGAAAGTCTTGGAAAAAACATAGATTCTAGAGATTTTAGTATTAAATTACTAAATTCACTACATGATTTGATTTATCCATTAAATGGGATTAGAAGAAGTGCGTGGATATCAATAATAAGATCTAAACTAAACAATATTTTCGAATCTATTCACGATGTTCCTTGCAACAATTATCAAGTGCACAAAAAGGGAGAGTATATCGAAAATAATTATCCCGGGCAAACAATAATAATTAATGCATCTAATTATGAAATTGAAGGGGAAAAATCAATAGCATTAGAGTTAGTAGAGTTATACAAAAATAATTGGCGGAAATTTATAGTCACTGAATGCCATGGGCACAGATTCATTGGGTGTGGGTTTGGACCTAAGATTGAAAACGTAACTATCGATGTTTATGGATCATCTGGAGATTATCTTTGTTCTGGGAATGACGGGATGATAATTAATGTTCATGGTGATGGTCAGGATCAATTATGCCAAATAATGAAGTCTGGGAAATTAGTAGTATATGGGGGAGTAGGTCAAGCATTCGGATATGGTGCTAAAGGTGGAGACGTCTATGTAAGAGATAATGCTGCTGGAAGGCCTATGATTAATGCAGTTGGATCCCCAAAAATATTGATTAATGGAACTTGTTTGGACTATCTTGCTGAATCCTTCATGGCAGGTGATCCATTAGAGGGAGGTGGTTTTGTTATATTGAATGGTGTTTCATATAATGATGAGGGGGTTTTAATTGACATGCAAACGCCTTACCCAGGAAGTAATTTATTTTCACTTGCTTCTGGTGGTGCAATGTACATTAGAGATCCACTCAAAATGATCGGTAAAGGACAATTAAATGGGGGAGAATGGGAAATTATGCAATTGGAAGATTGGACACTAATAAAACCCCATTTAGAAGAAAATGAACGGTTATTTGGAATAACTATCGAACGTTTATTAACAGTAGATGGTGTAATTAAACCCTTTAATGAAGTTTATAGGAAAGCAAGACCCGCAAAAACAAAAGCACTACAGGCTGAAGAAGCATGGGTTGCTCATGCAAAATAATTTGTTTATTCCAATTTATGCATTTTAGTTAAAGCATCCTTCAAAAGTTCTATTTCGGAAGGTATAGTCACCCCAGATATTGGTGAATTTAATGATATATTTGCATCCTTTTTTGCCTTCCAAACATCACCATTAAACGAAATTAAAAATGGTGACATTTTTCTTAATGTGTCACCTCTCTCTGTAGAACCTAATTCTTCTACAGGAATTGAGGGGTAATTTCTTTCATCAACTGCCGATTTTGAATATAATGTTGTTGAAAGATAATGTGTAAAAAATGGACAAATGGGGCTGAAAATAATAAGAAGATCTCGCACGATTCTATGTATTACCCAAGCAGCTTTTTCATCACCATCATATAATCTAGTTTTTGCCATTTCTAACCAATGACTTGGAAATATCCCTGTTGAGAAATTTTTTATTAACTGTGCTGCCGAATATATATCTATACGCTCCCAAGCAGATTTAACAGTACTATTTATTTCTGAAAATTCAGCTAAAATCCATGCATCTGCATCACAGATATCATTTGGAGCTTTTTCTAAATTTGAAGGTACATCAAATTGACTGGCAAATCTAGCGACATTGAAAATTTTAGTAAGAACGCCAAAATATTTCTTTTCTATCTCTTCGGGATTAATATGAAAATCATCACCGACCTGTGCATCACAAGCCTTCCACAAACGGAAACACTCGCTTCCAATTTTATTTGCTTTTAATTGAACAGTTTTATCTGTGCCTATAATTTTCCAAGACCCTGTTCTTACGCCTGCCCCACATTCTAATACGCTGTCAGCATCTATTCCATTACCTAGTGATTTTGACATTTTACGCCCCCAAGGGTCCATACCTAATCCATCTATCCACACATTTTCAAAACCAGGTTTATCAAACAATAATGCACTTTTTAAAAGTGTATAATAAAGCCAAGTTCTAACTATTTCTTTACCTTGAGGGCGTATACCTGTAGGAAATGCTCTATCGAACATTTTAGGATTTGAAAGATATCCTGAAACAAATAAATTAGAATTTGATGAGTCCATCCATGTATCAAACACCTTTTCTTCTCCTAACAAGGCGCCTAATTCGTCCTTTAAATCAGCAAAATTACCTAATTTTTCTCTTGAAATTCTATCGAGTACCTCACTACCTTCAGGTGGTTCTTCATTCCAAGGTTGAACATAAATACCCGGAGGAGGTACAATCACTTTTGTTTCATCTTCCGAATACCAAATTGGAATTTCAGTGTGGTACCACCTACGCCGACTTATTGGCCAATCTATGCTAATATTTTCCATCCAATCAAGAAGATATTGTCTATTTCTTGGAGGTATGAAATTTATTTCCTCGGATAATTTTGAAATTTTTTCTTGCATTTGTGTTTGACGTACATACCATTCTTTAAGTAGAATTATTTCTACAGGATTTTTTCCCCTTTCTGAAACGGGAACTTCTTGTTCTCTCTCTTCAATTGAATCAATTCTTTCTTGTTCTTGAAGAGTATTTATTGCCATTTCACGAGCTTCTAAAACAGAAAGCCCATTTAATGGACCTGAAATTTCAGTCATATTCCCTAAAAGGTCTATTGCTTGAAATGGTTTAATTCCCATTTCCCTAAATACAGAAACGTCATTTTGATCTCCAAAAGAACAAACCATCAAAACACCTGAACCAAATTCGCTTTTGACAGAGGAATGTGTTTTAATTTCTACAAATTTTTCACGATTAGCTGTCGGCAAAGGTAATTCGATTTTCTTACCAACTAA
>CAZMJH010000043.1:868-3501 GCA_964566595.1 uncultured Candidatus Poseidoniales archaeon | reverse complement strand
CACAAGCACAAATCAACTCAGGCCTAGTTGTTGAAATTATTACATTTTCACCCGATTCAGTGGT
Source organism: uncultured Candidatus Poseidoniales archaeon (assembly GCA_964566595.1). Taxonomy (GTDB): domain Archaea; phylum Thermoplasmatota; class Poseidoniia; order Poseidoniales; family Poseidoniaceae; genus MGIIa-I. The sequence continues at coordinate 3,437 of CAZMJH010000043.1, read as the reverse complement.
CCAAACAACATCAATCAATTTCGTTTTACGTGTTAATCTTTCAACTTCTGCATCTGCTATTGTTGTACCTTCTATTGGATCATAAATATTAGGCCTTAAATCCTCAATTATATCTCCACGTTTAAATAAATCAACAAAAATTGCTTGTGTTACTGCTCGATAATCAGGAGCATCTGTAAGATATTCATTCTTAAAATCACAAGAAAGGCCAACTCTTCTTGCCGTATCTCTCATCGCCTTAGTATATTCTTCAATTGTTTCTTTGCATAAATTTAAAAATTCTGAACGTTCATATGTTTTCATTTTACGTCCTGTCTTTTTTTCAACTGTAAATTCTATATTTATACCATTACGGTCAACACCCCATGGAAAATACACTTCTTTGCCCATTAATCTTTGCGATCTTGCAATCACATCAATCATAGAATATTGTGCAACAGCACCAATATGCCATGTTCCACTTGGATAAGGTGGTGGTGTATCTACTACAAACAATTCTTTCTCACTTTCAGGATTAAAACCATATCTTAAATCATACGATTCTAAATTCATATAATGCTCTTCTTGAATGCGCTTTTCAAGATCTATTGACCATCTTTTATCAGCAATTTTCGCCTCGCCCATCTTCTAAGACTCTCCTTAACTGATTTATCGTATTAGATTGAATATTTGACGGTTGCCTTCCAAAGAAAACATAGTTATCATTAGAAAGTTAGGGATTGGTTTAATGGGTAATTTATTAGACGGACACGTGAGGATACCGTGACCCAACCCGAGGATAGCCCTGAAAAAAGCCCTATAGAGGGTGGAAATTACACTGTATCCGAAGTTATTGCCAATAAAGCCAATGCAAATTGGCTAAAAGTAAATAGATACGGTAGAATTGTCAGAAGAAAAGCAGTCTCGAGTATCAAAAATTTTGATATTGGCGCAGCAGCAACAGGTGTTGCAAATTTACCAAAAAATATCAAAAGAGATATTGATCGTATTGGGATAATAGGGATGTTAACACGATTCCCTATAGCCACGGTTACTTTTTTCTTATTAATTACAGTATATTTGACACTATACAGTGGATTCGTAGACGTTAATCAAAATGCACCAATGCCGTGGCAATATAAAACTGAACCTTCACTAAATGTCAATGGGGATTTAGAGGTATATCTTCCAGATGATGATGACCCTAATAGCGTTAAAAATCAAATACTCGAAGTTAAAAAAGATTGGTCAACAAATGTGATGATTATTTATGTTGAATTGGGTCAAGGAAGAAATATAACTGATGAAGAAATTCTTCATCAATTTGATAAAGTTGAAAAAGTACTTAATCCATTACTTTCAGATTCTTCTGACAACTACATCTATGCACTTTCATTATCTACTGTAATTAAAGAAGTAAATTCAAGTGCGCCAAGAGTAACAAAAGCGATTTCGACAGAATTAGGTGCACTATTCCCTGGAGATATTGGAAATGATTTGGCTGAACAGTTTAATGAATTAGTAGATGATGTAGAAATCCTAGGAGAATATTCCATACCAAGTCAAGCAACCATTGATCAAATTGTAGGTCAATTATATGAAAAAGAGGATTGTGAGGAAGATGATGAAGATTGTGATGAAAATAATGGTAAAGAAGTTCCCTCACCTGCACTTGATAAACTTGCTAGAGATTCAAACGGAGATGGCCAGCTAAACAAGGCCGTTATTATTGTGGCAGTAGATGAAAGATTAGAGGCAAAAGACATTATCACTAATGCATCGGTTAGTTTAGCTAATCTTTCTGAAAATAACAATTGGGAGCAACTTGAGTTAAAAATGACTTTGACCGGTCCAGTACCTATTACTAATGCAGTAACTGAATATTCTTTTGTATTATTTTGGAAGGTTTTTCCATTAGGCATTATTTATGTTGCTTTAACTTTGTTTTTATTTCATTCTGATTTCCTTCAAACATTCAGAATGGGGAGACAGAACATAGTTCAAGGAATAAAAGTAGTAATAATTTCAGGATTACCCACATTATGTTCTGTATTTTGGACCCTTGGCATCATTGGATGGACTGGTTATGAAGTAACCATGACAGTAATTATTGTTGGACCTATATTGCTTGCATTGGGAGTATCATATGGATTACATATAACCAATAGGTATGCCGAAGAAGAGGGCACTCCCGATGAAAAAATGAAAAAAGCATTACAATCTACAGGTAAGGCCGTAATGTTGTCTGCAATCACTACTGTCATTGGATTTATATCTCTAGCATTCACTCCAATGGCGCCAATAAAAACTGTTGGTTATGCATTGGCTGGAGGGATTATTATTGTTTATATCTTAACAATGGCAATGGTTCCAAATTTAACAATGATTTTAGATCTTAAAAAACCAAAACATCCACCACTAAAAGCCTTTGAACACTTGGTTAACATACCTGTAAAAAGAAATTATCTTGTCATAATTATATTCACAATGCTATTACTAAGTTCATTCACATTAGGGAGGGAAAATGTAGAAGAAAATATCGATCTACTTGGCATGGCTCCTGCAGAAGAAGTTGCTGTAACTACTATGA
>CAZMJH010000043.1:0-858 GCA_964566595.1 uncultured Candidatus Poseidoniales archaeon | reverse complement strand
TGGACAAATCGGTATGCTAATGGTTGATGGGGCTATCAAAGGAGACCGTAGTGATGATGAAATTAGAAATGATGATCCTGTATCTAATCTTCAATCCATTGAAGCATTAACTGGAGATGTTAATCGATTAGAAAATACCACTGCGGTATCGATAGTGTTCCTAATGAAATCTGTGGGTGTTTCCCCTACTGTTGGTGGAAATAGTATTTGGGAAGAAATAGAAGATGCTGAATGGATGCCTGAGCCTGTACGAGATATTGCTGAGGAAATATTGAATCAAGAAGTAGATGGAAGAGTAACGTTCTGGGATGTATTAGTCGCATTAGATTCTCAACCAGATGCTCAAATATTTTTACTAAATGTGTTCTATTCAAGTATAACAGATGAAACGCGGTTCTTATTCACCTCTAGTGATTATGAACGTAGTTTAATTTATGTTGATATGCCCTTTATCGAAATGAAGAAAACAGCCACAACGGTATCAAATATTAACGAATTTGCTGAGGAAGCACCGGGTGACATAAAGTCAACTAATTTAATTGGCGTTGCTGCTGTTTCAATTGCTGTAAATGATTTAATCGTTGCATCGCAATGGGGAAGTTTAGGATATGCTATAGGTCTTACAATTGTAACTTTAGCAGTGGTATTCAGAGTTTTAAGATATGCAATTTGGACAACACTTCCTGTTATGGCTACTGTATTCTTACAATGGTTAGTTATGTGGCAAATGGATGTATCTCTTTCACTTGTCACTGTAATGATAGGATCAATCTTAGTCGGTGTGGGTGTTGACTTTTCGATTCATATATCTAATAGGATTAAAGAAATGGGGGGAGGTATAGAAGCAATACGCTCTTC
>CAZMJH010000042.1:0-7962 GCA_964566595.1 uncultured Candidatus Poseidoniales archaeon | reverse complement strand
GAACTTGATTTAGACTCAGAATCTAACACTGAATGGTGGAAACAAAAAGAGATTACATCAAAAACATGGACTAGTTCTAAAGCACTACCTGAACAAAAATTTGATACTAATAATACACCAGAATTTGAACGCGCTATAGAGGCAAGATTAAGACGATTAAAGGGAGGAGATAGTTCTGAATTATACCCTGGACATGCATATTTAATTAGTGATGGGAATCCGTCAAATTCCTTTAAATTAGCATCAAAATTATCAAATATTGAACATCAATTAATGATTATTTCAAGAATTCCTAATAAACGAATAAGTGAAGAATATAATCTGCCAATAAACATGTGTTATTGGTTAACAGAAAAAACAACAAAGGAGGGACAAACTATAGGCCCTCAATTAGAATTACTTCATTCAAATATTAAAGAATTCTTCGCGGATAATCCTCGCAGTGTTGTAGTACTAGATGGATTTGAATTTCTTTATGCAATTCATGGTAGAGATCGAACCTTAGATTTTCTAAGAAGATTAGTTGATATTGCAACTACGTCTGATGACTTAGCATTTATTCCGATTAATCTTGATGCATTTGATACTCGTTCAAGAGCATTAATAAAACGTGAATTAGATTTACTGAAAACTGAAACTATCGAAGATTGGTTAATCTCACCAGAAGATCTTGAAGGTCACTTATTTCATCTTCCCGATCAACAAGAAATCCAATGGGATGAAGAATTAAGTGCTAAAAAACCTCCACTTAAAAAAGAAATTTCTCAATCTGAAAAAACACCCACCCTCTCGGAATTAGTTGATTCTGAAAAGATTCAAAAAAGAGATTTAAATAACGAAGGTAGCCGATTGGATCTGAGTGGAATAATTGAAACATGGGATAAAGAAGATGCTATTACTAATCCTGAGATAACACAAACCTCAGATGTAAATTCAGAAATATTACCTCTTGAAGATAAAGAGTTAGAAAAGAAAAAATCAAAAAAAGGCCCTAAAAAACCTACTACTGTTACACGATTAGGAATAAAACAAAAAACCAATAGTAAAAAAATTGCAAATAATAAAAAATCAAGCCTTAAACAAGCTACAAAAATCACAAAAGAAAAAGAGAAAAAAAATCCCACAAATGAGAAATGGAAGAAAAAAGATGAATCCAGAACTTATCGTCATTATTATGATGCTTCTAAGCACAAGGGTAAGACGGGCGGAGAAGATTGAAGCGGGTTCCGAGTGTTTTAGACGATGCTATTACGGCTGCACAAAGAAAACTTGGACGAGTGCCGGATGAAGAGTCTTCTATCAAAAGAAAAGCCGTCAATAGACCTAGTTTACTTGAATTAAATTATAAATCTAAACCGCGTATTAGTCTGCCCATGAATTCTCCAAAAAAGTCCTCATGGTTAACAAAAAATGAAGAAGATTCATTAGAAAAAACTGAGATTGTATCTAGAAAATCAAATGAGGGCCCAATATGGAAATTAGCACTTGAGGAATTAAATACAAATAAAAATAGTAATGTAGACAATTTTAAAACTGCTGAAGAAAAAATTCTTTGGCCTCCAATATTATCTACAAATTCCGCAAAAACAATGGATAATTGGTACATTGTAGAAGAAAATAGACAGTTGACAAAAACAATTGAATCAATTATAGAACGGCCTGGTTCACACCTAAACCCAATTCACATCATGGGAACTATGGGTGTAGGGAAAACTCATATCTCTTTGGCTACAAGTTATGAAATTCAAACTCTTTATGGATATGAATCTGTGAGAATTATTCGTTCAAACTCAATTGTAAATGCCTCTAATGAATTACCAAAGATGCCACAAGATATTCCTAATTTAAGAATGATACTTGTAGAAGATTTTGAAGAGTTAAATGAAAACCCCTCTCGGATGCAAGTTGTTTGTAATTGGTTAATTTGGAATCTAAATAATGGAATTCAAATTATAATTACATCAAACGGTTCAATAGATTATGAAAGAATAGGAGGAGATGCTAGAAGATTGTTAGATTCAAGTATCGTATTCAATATTGAAAAATATACTAATGTAAGTAAAATGCGTATATTAAGAAGGTTAGCCATGGAACGAAAAGTAGTATTATCTGATGAACATCTGTCTATATTAATTTCTACAAAGAATAATTTCCCTAGTTTATTATCCGCTTTTGAAAAATTTATTATTGCACAAAAAGATGGTACATTACCGACAAATCCAGAAGAAGCTATTGCTAGTTTAGATAGTGTGCAATCAGTTTACAATACTATGTTCTCAGACGATATAATTGATACAGCAAAAAATATCGCACTAAAAGCAGTTGAAACTACAGAATTATCTGAATTTAAACTTGATGAAAATGCAATTAATGTTGAACTAAATATGGAAGATATTCCAGACATAGACAATATTACATCTCAAGCAAAAAAAATGATTGAGGACGATTCTAAATTAATTTCCAAATGGAATGAAAATTTAAACCTTCCAATTGAAAGTCCTGATTCTGAAAAATTATTAGAAGAATTAAGTGAACATGGATTAGATAGAATGGCAGATGTAGGTGTTGCTTTTGATCAATATAATGGAATATTAAACAGTATAGAACAACGTATCAAAAACATATCAAAATCCCTTGAGGGTTCTGATACTGAAACACTTTTGCAATTGGCAGACGAAATGTCTGATTTAGAATATTCTCTTCAAGACCTTAAGCCATTAATCAGTTCTCTCGATAAATTACAATTCACGACTAAACCCGCTGAAAATTTAAATTTACCAGATTTAGAGAAATTGAAAAAATTAGATGAATATACTCCTGAAACCGATTGGAATATTGATTCAGAAACAGTGAATATGGAGGATTTACTTAATGAGGTTGAATTAACGCCCGTCAAATATCCTGTATTAATTCCAATGAATCATGAAAAATCCATGGATCCTGATAATTTTCCAATAATGCAAGATTCGGTACAACATCACAGTAGTGATGGAAAATACAAATTCGATATTCCTGGAAAAATTGAAGATGAAGTTGAAACAACAAAAAGCAAACGGAAAGAAGAACGAGAAAAAATTGAAATGGAGCGTAAAACTGCTGAAAAAGCAGAGTTGTGGCGACAAAGAAAAGAGGCTAGAACCAACCCTAATGAAGAAGAATAATGGATGTCATAATTTTGAAATTCTTTAAAAAAAACGCATTATGGTGGGAATCTGGAATTAAATTTACTTGCTTACCAGGGTGCGGAAAATGTTGCAATGAACCAAATGGAATTGTATATCTTTCCTTAAAAGACATGAACCGTTTAGCTGCACATCATAAACTCTTACTTTCAGATTTTATAAAAAAGGATTGTAGAAAAACACTAGATGGGCGTTATGTATTGAAAAGTAAACCTGAAAATCTAATATGTATCTACCTAAATCAAAATTTAAATTGTACCGTGTATGATTCAAAACCTGATCAATGCAGTGCTTTTCCATGGTGGAATGAAAATTTACAAACAAAAAAATCTTGGGAAAAAACAAAAAATATTTGCCCAGGTATAGATCATCCAGATGCATTACTTATTGATAAAAATACAATCAAGTTTTGGGTTGAAGCAGATAAAATTTCTGAAAAAGGTGTTCGCAATATTCCAACTAATGATTAATAATAAAAAATCATTTTTGCGACGCACTTATACCTAAAATAGAACAGGCTCTCTCCCGGAGGTATGTTATGGGGGATGACGATGATATTCTTCTTGAACTTACAAGAAAACATCTAAACATAGGACTTAGGGGGATTCCTGTAGGAACTTGTAGAACAAGTTTTGTAACTCCAGAACAAGGAGTCCATTATTGTGGATATCCAATAAAAGATTTAGCCGAATTAAGAGCTGAAGATGTAGTATATCTCTTATTTCACAAAGAGTTGCCAACCCTTGATCAATCAGAAGCATTTAGACGTGAATTATCTAAGAGAGGTATAATTAATCCTGCTGTAGTGGATGTATTACATACATTGCCAATTGAAGGGCATCCTATGCAATGGATGGCTGTTGGAATTCAAACATTGGGCATGTATGGAAAAGAAGGTGATTGGCGTAGTAATGCACTTGATTTAGTTGCACAAATGCCAATATTGATGGCGTTGATTATGAGAATCAGAGAAGGTAGAGGAGCTAATTTAGAAGCTTCTCAACCTGAACTAGGATTAATTAAAAATTTTGTAAATCTACTCAATCTTCCTGGTGCTGATCATGAAATAATGTCAAAAGTACTTTCTACCTTTTTTGTATTACATATGGACCACGGAGGTGGAAATTTATCAACATTTACTGGTAAAGCCGTTGCATCTGGTCATGCAGATTTACATTCAAGTATGGTTGCTGCCATGAACGCATTATCTGGTCCATTACATGGTAGAGCAAATCAAGCAACATTAGAATTTGTAAAAAGTATCGGAACTGATGATGAAGCAGAAGTTGAGAAATTTGTACGAGCCGAATTAATGGCAAAAAGGCCAATTTTTGGATTTGGACATGCCGTACTTAGAAAAGAAGATCCTCGAGCTACTATTCAATTAAAATTAGCAGAAAAGCTCTGTCCAGATGATAAAAACATCAAAATTGTACGTGCTTTGAATAAAATTGTTCCTTCCGTATTATCCGAAATTCCAAAAATAACTAACCCTAATGCTAATGTAGATTTAGTTTCAGGCTCACTATTAAATTATATTGGCTTCACAAAACCAGAATACTATACTGCCTTTTTTGGATGGGCAAGAACAGCAGGTATCGGTGCACAAATAATAGATGAAAGAATGGTTCTAAGAGATGGTAAAGGAGTGCCGATTTATAGGCCTAAATATATTGCTGAAGGACAAAAACTTCGTAGATTAGATTAGTAAAAAATAGGCCTTGAAGTTATTCCACTACCCCTATGGCCTACAATTCTAACAGCCTCCCAAGGCAACTTATTTGATGCTGAATCATCATATATTGAATTGTACGATCGACCCCAATACCAACGTTTTTTCCATTCATCTAAAAATGCCTTTCTTTCAGACTTATTAGTTTCATGCCACGGAGAGACACTCATTGTTGCTTCCTTGATAAGATTAGCATGATTCTCTACATCTGTGTTCATAAATTTAGTTCTCCATTCAATATCCAAAGGTTGAGTTGAAGGCCGAGTCCACCTTACAATTCCTTCAGGTAATGTAACTAAATGAGGATCTAAATCATCTGTTAGAGAAGTAATTCCTGCATTATATAATTTGGATTCATCTTTAATTAATCCAGGCCAAACATAAATTGGAAAACCTTGTCGTAATTTTAATAAATTTTCTGAGGGTTTACCACTTAATCCATAAGTCCTATCTAATCTTAATTTATTTGTAGGGGAAATGAAATATTCCAATGAACAAGGTAACATAGGCGATTTACGATTTTTTTGTAATTTTATCATAGATTTAATTGATTTGAGAATAAATTGGGGGGCCGCGTAAATTCTGTTAATTCTTCTACTACCTGCCCTAAGTTGATTAGGAAATAATGATGTTACTTCCCAATTAAATTTTATTTTCTTAGCCACATAACTCATATTTATAAAAAAACCATAAAAAATAACACTATGTTTTGGTATTTCAGCCTCAATTAATACTTCAGCACATTGATTTAACATTTTTTCAACATAAGGAATATTTGCTCTTGAATTAAACCATCCCGCACCAACACCACTAGAGGGATGAGGTAATTTTAATTCTATACATGCCACTTTACCATTATCGCGTAAACCTTGTGAAATTACACTATCTTGTATGACATCTTCAAATGACGAAAAACCTAATTTAGTAAGTTCCGATTTTTGATTCAATTCAACATAATCTGGCAATTCTTTTTGCAACCTTTTACTTACTGAAAGTGTTTTATCATGATGTAGAATTAATCCCTCATCTGAAGTTGTCCTGACATCAAACTCAATTCCATCAGACAATTGTATTGCTTTTGAAAGTGATTCAAAAGTATTTTCCTTAAGGGATTTTTCCTTTGATGCGGTCGCCAATGTAATCCCCGTGATTACCTCCTGCTAGAATTTACAAATAAATTTCATTGTGTATAATCTAAATAATACTCAATAATGATAACCTGTCAAGTAAAGCAACTACTAGTCAGTATGTCTAAAGATGCTATGTCTGATTCAAAGGCTGTAAAAGGTTACGCATTTTATGACTGGGGAAAATCTGCATTTGAAACAAGTGTTACAGTTGCAATATTACCTGCATGGTTCGCCTATTTATTTCTAGAAGCAAATGGACTTACAACTTCTCTTGGTTCAATTGAGATGACTGGAGATGCAATATGGTCATTTGCAGTATCAGCAGCAACTCTAATGGTTGCTATAGTTAGTCCTTCATTTGGAATAATTGCAGATAGAAGAAGAATAAAACTAAGATGGTTGAAAATATTAACTTATGTGGGTGCAGGATCCACATTATTACTAGCATGTGCTCCATTATTACCGTTCGACAAACAATGGTTATGGTTGATGGTTATGTTCGTAATGGCTAATGTGGGATTAAATGGGGCAGGCGTATTCTACAATGCCCTGTTACCACACATAGGTAAGAATGAAGAAATGGATAGTATTTCAAACAAAGCATTTGCTTATGGTTACTTTGGAGGAGGTGTTTTATTACTTGTTCATCTTGCACTCGTAATGTTAGTAGTAGATGATTCTGGAAGTACACAATCGTGGGTAATTCCCTTTTGTATGGCCTCTTCAGGTATATGGTGGTATGGTTTTTCACTATTGACATTTATGTGGATAGATGAGCCCCCTGTAGAAAATGAAATAGAGCCAATGAAATTTAATGAATATACAAAATTAGCACTTAAAGAAATAAAGAAAACTCTCAGTGAAATAAGTAAATTCAAAACCTTGTTCATCTATATGCTAGCTTATTTCTTCTTCATTGATGGTATAAACAGTGTAACATCATTAGGTGGAGTCTTTGGAACAACGGTACTTGGAATCACAACAATAGATCTAATGATTACAATTGTTGCAATACAATTTGTGGCTGCACCTGCAGCAATTGGTTTTACGAAAATTGCTAAACATTTTGGTACGAAAAATGCACTGAACATCTCTCTTGCGGGGTGGGTATTATTGTGCTTTGCAGCACTTTCATTTGCACCATTAACGCCTTCGGTTCATGACGATTATGACATTCGTTATTCATGGGATGATTCTCAAAATTATTATGTTACAAATATATCTAGTTCAACTCATAATTTGGCTCAGAAATTAGAATTTAATGAAGATGAATTTAATGAACAATTATGGGCAACAAATTGGGAACACGTTCTACCAGTAGAAGTTAATTCAAAAATTAAAGAAGGACGCGCACTTAAATGGGTACAAGATACCAATATTACTGGCATTAATAGTTCTGACATTAATGTGTTTTTAGAAACTGTGACTAATACAAGATATAGTGTTAGTATAGTTGGAGGTGATCTTAACGGAACTACTGTAGTCGGTATTGATCATCCTACAAATTTAGGTGATGGGAAAATTGACAAAATTCCTATGTTTGTAAGGGAACACTTTTGGGCACCATTAGGACTTACTGTGGGTCTACAATTCCTCTTATTAGGATGTTGTATGGGACTCTTATTAGGTGGTTCACAAGGCTTGGCACGTAGTTTGTTTGGACAAATAATTCCAGAAACACGTAGTACTGAATTTTTCGGATTCTTTGGATTCTTTGGAAAAGTTGCTGCTTTTATCGGACCACTTCTTTATGGAACTATGACTGTGATTTTCGATAGTAGAGTTGGATTACTTAGTGTATCCATACTGATTCTTATTGGTGCTGCAATGATGTATTTAGTAGATGTAGAACAAGGAATAAAGGATGCTAAATTGGAAGATTCGAAAAATAGAGGGTTTTCTGAAGAATAACTTAAAA
>CAZMJH010000041.1:4668-7988 GCA_964566595.1 uncultured Candidatus Poseidoniales archaeon | reverse complement strand
TATTAAATTAATTGGAAGAAAAGAAGAATTAGAGAATATAGATTCAATTTTATTAAAAGAAAAATCAATATGGATTACTGGTATTGCGGGTATTGGTAAAACTGCAATTTTACGTTGTTTTGCAGAACAAAAAGCACAAAATGGTTTCAAAATCAGATGGTGTTCTGTAACATCTACTTCAAGTCCAAAAACTATTGCAGAAACATGGTTAGGAATTACCAAATTATCTTCAAATATTAATGATTTAATTGCAATAATTAAAGCAGAAACAAAAAATGACATATTGATTATAGATAATTTTGACCTCATTTCAAATCGTTTCAAAAAAGAAACCGAGGAATTAATCAAAAAATTAGATGAAAAAGAATGTCAAATAATAATTTCTTGTAGACCTCCTTTATCTGAAATTGCTTTGAACTCTATTGAAATTTCGGGATTAAGAAATGTCTCTGCAAGAAAATTACTTGCAGGATTTGATAAATTGGAAATTAACAAAATCGTAGAATATTTTGATGGACATCCTCTTGCATTGACAATGGCTAATGAAGGTATGTCTCTGGAATCTACTCAAAAAGATCTTAATACTTTTTTAGAAAATGAAATTTTGGCACCCCTTACAAAAAATAACAGAAATGCAATTTTAGAATTAGCAATTCAACCAGAGCCTATTGAAATTAATTTATTATCACACAAAGATCAAATAGCGAATTTAGATGATTTGGGATTAATTACTTTTTATGAAAATAAAATTCAATTACAAAATTTTGTACGCAATTTATTAATTACTCAAATGGATGATGTTGAACGTCAAAAACTACATTTTGATTTTTCAAAACATATTGCAAATTCAACATCAAATCCTCCAGAATTCCTTAGATTATTTCATGAAATAAATTCTGAAAAAGGTATAGTTAACAATTGGGTTAAAAATAATGCAAATAAAATTTGTATTGAATATCCTGCAAAATCAAGTGCCCTATTTCATGAAATGATTACTAAAAATAACGAATCGGGTGAATCATATTGGTATGCTGCTATTTCTGAATGCGAATTAGGAAATGGAAAAATTGCAGAAAAATTAATTGAAAATGCAGAAAAATATGGGGGTTTAAAATTGCGTGAAAATGATGCTTTAATGTTAAATTGTAGAATTGCAAGGCTTTCTGGCAACATTAAAAAAGCGGAAGAAATATTTAATGAAATTAAAATTGAAAATAATTTTGAGTATATCCAATATTTAATTGCTGAAATTAGTCGAAAAATTGATGATAGACTTCCAAATCAATTACCTGACAAAATCTCAATTGAATTATTAAAAAAAATAGATTTAAAATCATTAACTACGGAACAAAAAAGAAGTACATTAATTGCTATTGCTAGCATAAAACATACTTTTTCATTATACCATAAAAATCATTCAAAGGCGGAAGAAATAAGAACTGAAATTTCTGAATTAACCTCTGAAAATTCCGAATTATTACAAGAAATGATTTGGAGAAATTCAATAATAACAGGAAAAGAAATAGAATTTAATACAGATAATATTCTTCGTACTGTAGGTTCAATTTGTTGGAAACTTGAATTTCAAGAATGTAATCAATTACAATTATTATCGCAATTAAAATCAATAATTGGAAATTATCCTGAATTGGAAAATCGTCCAGCTGGTAGGCGTTCAATTGCATTATATTGGACGTGGGTAGGGATTATTGATGAAACAAAACGACCATCTGCATGGACTCAAGCAATTGGCAGATGGATTTCAGCAGAATGCTATAATGCAAGCCATGAATTACAAAATAAACTTCACAAATGGCTTACGGAAACAGGTAGAGCATAATTTTTCTAAAATAAACAAGAAACATCTTACCGCAAACCCTTGAAAGGAGTGGGGGACTCGTACATCTATGCACAAGAGGTTAAGGGTGTATCTTGTTACATGTTTTTTAATTGTAATTTCTATCCAACCTATTGTTCTTGATTTAAAAAATAATTCTACAATCTCTAATCAAAATGTTTCAAGTAGAAGTACTTTTAGTTGGAATGGTGTTATCACATTGGATAATGATTACACAATAAATGTAAATGATATTCTTACAATAGAAGCATGTACTGAAGTAAATTTAGATTATGGTGTTCGTTTAATTGTTGAAGGTAGATTAATTATTGAAGGTACTACATCTTGTCCAGTAATTATGGATAATCAAGGATCAGGAGACCATGAAGGTATTTTATTTGAGGCTGCCTCACATAATAAAGGTAGTAAAATCGATAATTTGACTATTAAATATAGTGATTATGGCATTACGATATTTACTAGTAATCCTCAATTTAATAATTTGATAATTGAAAACCCAGATAAAGTAGGTGTTGATATTTACAATGGTGCTACACCACATTTTGAAAATTTAATTATTGAAGGGGGAGGATGGGATGAACATGGAGGTTCTAACAATAACTGGAGGTATGGAATTGGTATCTCAGTAGGAAATCTCTCTACACCAATATTTGATGGAATTTATATCAATGGCACATTAACTCGAGGAATAAATTTCTGGGGCAATTCAGGTGGACTTTATCTAAATGTTGAGATAAGTAATGTTTCTGGATCTACACTAGCTGCTGCGGCATGTATTTGGATAATGGATGCAATTCCTTATATTGAAAATGTACAACTAAATCGTTGCGATAATGGTATTTGGATTCGTCAATATGAAGATTCTATTCAAACTAATGCAGTAATTAGAAATTCTATAATAGATAACAGTCGATTTTATGGAGTTATGGTAGATAAATATGACCATACAAATTATACAAATTATGTAATGGCTACTTTTGAAGGTTTAGAAATTTCTGGGACTGGAGGAGAAAATGCAAATGGACATGAAAATAATGATGGTATTGCAGCAATTGAAGTAAACGTTAGTGGGGCAATCTTTGAAGATGTAAATCTGCATGATAATCCTGTTCCAGGTTTAATCGCTTATCTTGTAGATGATACATTATTCATGCGTAATATTACTGTAAAAAATTGTGGGAAATCCGGAACTTACGGGCATGATTCCGGACTTTATGTGTTTGCTGCATTTGATAATGGCCCTCCTGAATTAATTGATATTGATGTTTCTAATTCTGCAGGTTCGGGTGTACACATAGAGCGCGGAGCAACTAGGGGAACAAATTGGCACCTATACAACAATACTGATCATGGACTATACATAGACCATGCAACTGTATTTGCTAATTGGATTAATACAACAAATAATGGTAAATCTGGGGCGTATATCTATGATTCAAGTAATATAATTCTTCAAAATTTA
>CAZMJH010000041.1:0-4658 GCA_964566595.1 uncultured Candidatus Poseidoniales archaeon | reverse complement strand
AATTCTGGGTTGAATAATAAAGATGGTTCAGGAATTGTATTTCATCTTTCAAATAATGTAGAGTCCAATGGAAGAAATGTTTCTTGTATTAACTGTTCATCAATTGATGATGCATTTGGAGGAATATATGTTGAAGATAGTATTGATTTGTATCTTACAAATGTCCATGTTCTAGAACCAAGAAATGACGGATATGGACTCTATGTGGAAAATAATGGATTATCACAAGTAGGTCATATGAATATTGATGGCATGTTGTTAGAACTTAATCGAAGTGGCGCGATTGCACAAATTAATGCTGCAGCAATAATAAATGGTTTGGAAATACGTGGAAATTCTGCAAATGGGTTGGGATTGACATGGGATGGAAATTCAGCAGGTATCTCTTCATCTATTAGTAATAGTATAATTAATAGTCAACAATGCGTAAGTTTCTCTAATTTGATTGCAGGAGGTACACAATTAACTTGTGATGGTTCAATGACAATGATGAATTCTAACATCAATTTATCTGGATTTACAGCAGTAAATAGTGTTAATGTGCCAATTTATATCCAAGATGGGAATAGCATATTGCATCTACATCAACCAATAAATATTGATTTTAGTATTGCTTTTATTGAAACTGGATCAATAATTGAAGAAGCTTACGATCTTGATGTATGGGTACTTAATCAATTCTTCAATGGTTTGCCATTTGCAACTGTTGATGTTCAATATAGTAATTACAATAGTGACCAATTAATTGTAACTGATTACCTTGGTCATGCCGTTATGCCAGATCATATTGTCCGAGAATGGATTTCAGGGTTTGCAGGAACTACTTCTAACCAAGATGAACAAGTAGACACCTCATGCACATATGATGGAATCACAAATAATACTGGTTTACAAACATTCAGTGAAGACCTGACACTTTATTGTAATTTAACACTCTCTAATCAAGCTCCATTTATTATTTGGACAAATCCTGAAATAAATGAAATATTCCCTAGTGAAGGCATAGTAGAATTTGATGCAAACAATTCATGGGATCTTGAGAATGATCCTCTAATCTACTCTTGGAATAGTAATATTGATGGGGATTTATTAGAAGTTAATTCAGCATGCCTTTCAGGGTTAATAACACCTAATGGGTCTGCTTTTGTAGCAAATTCAGCCTCCTCATTAAATTGTCTTTCGGATGGGGTTCATGAAATCACATTAGAAGTCTGTGATGACGAAAATGCATGTTCAAGTGAAACACGCACTATTACTTTGACTAACCTTCCTGCAGATGTGAATATGGAAATTAATCCTTCTGCTGATGGAGACGGCGTATTACGAATTCCTCGCTCCACTATTGTTGAATTCAATGCCAGCGGAACATATGACCCTGAAGGTGAAGATCTCACAATTTTGCTTACAGATTCATATCATCCACAATCTGGACAGCAACCTGATATGAATATGGCTTGGTATTTATCATTCGTTGATTCTCCTGAAGACACCGTTACTGTAACTATTACATTCGATGATGGAGTGGTAGGGAACATAGTCACTTGGACTCTTGACATCATTTTGTTCAATGAAATACCCGAAGTTAATTTTATTATTGAAAGAGAAGATAATTATTCGGAAACCATGATTACTTTAGATGGTAGTACTTCTTTTGATCCAGAAAACGATGAAATAACTGTAATGTGGATTTCTAGTTTGGATGGTTTACTTCTGAATAGTACTGGGGTTGAATCATTAATTTGGTCTGGATGGTTAAGTTCGGGCACACATAATATCATCTTGAAAATAATTGATACTTCTCATCAATGGGAATGGGTTGAAAAAAACCAATTATTAATTGTTGAAAATTCACCCCCATTGGTTAATATTGATTCACCAACATCTGATTCAACTTTTCTTAGTTCTGATTTGATTAATTTTAGTGCTTATGAAAGTGGAGATTGGGATTCAAGTTGTGAAAGTTTCGCGGGCAATACTTGGCATTGTAACCCAAATTTACCTTATATTCGTAGCGATTTATTATCGATTACTTGGATAAGTGATTTAGATGGAACATTAGTAGCAACTGAAAATGATGGATGGATATGGGATGGAAGATTATCAGCAGGAAATCATACAATTACTTTAGAAATCAATGATGGACATAATCCTCCCATGTCTACATCTATTTTCGTTTCTGTTGAACCATCAGCCCCTGTTTTAATTTTAGATAGTCCAAATGAAAATACAACATTACGTTCAAATGAAAGTATATTATTTGATTTGCAAAGAAGTGTTGATTATGATGGCGATGAATTTACTTGGACACTAAAAAATTCTTCTGGGCCATTAATTTCAAATTCAGGTGAACTTTTAGAAAATGCTAATCCAAAAAATCGGCAATTTATTAGTTTACCAAATGGTGAACATAATTTAACATTAATTCTATCTGATTCAACCGGTATGCAATCAACGCACTTATTAAGTTTAGATGTTTTATCTTCTAATCCTGTAGCATCAATTACTTCTCCTACAGCCCATTATGAAGGTAATACTCAGACATTTACATTTGAAGCCGGTCAATTTGTTCATTTAACCAGTGAACAATCATATGATGCAGATAATGATATTATATCTCATACATGGGAATATCATTATGGCCCTAAGATTATCTTACCTAATGGTGTATCTGGTGAATTTTTAATTAGTGAAAGTTCATGGAGCACTGTTCAAACTGAAGTAATGGATGAAATTGAAATTTTCTTGGAACCTGGAGTATATACTTTTAAATTAAAAGTCACAGATAGTCTTGGTTTGACTGGAGAAAAAACAGTAAATGTAATTGTAGAATCAAGTCGGCCATTGTTAAGTGAACTTACTGCTCATCCAAGTACTTTTGAAGTAGGGGAAAATGTAGAATTACGAATTACAATAAAACTTGATGATCCTGATAAAACAACTAAAAATGTTAGTGCAGAAATCATTTTAAATTCACAAAATTGGAATTTGATATTAACAGATGATGGTAGCGCTGGTGATGCAACTGCGAATGATGGTGTGTGGACTGGTGTTTTGATATGGACACCTGCCTCTGAGGGTTTTGCTTCAATACGTGTAACTGCAACTGATTCTGATTTGAGATATGATGAAGAGGTATTAGATATTGAAATCGGTCCTGGAAAATTTTCGATTGTTGAAGTGTTTGGAGGTGGAGTCAATCTTGCAATAGGCGGTTTTGTAATTGCATTATTAGGATCATTAGTTTTAGCTATAATAATAAGAAGAAGATCTATACGTGCTGTTGATCTTGATGATTATATTGAAAGTTGGGATTCTTTAACAATTGAAAAAACTACAAAAGATATTGAACTAGAATTAGAATTAGAAGAGGAATTAGATATTTAGTTATTCTTCTTCTAAAGTTATATTTACAAATTTACGATTAATAAAAATTAATACTATCCAAATTAATGGAATATATAACCATGTTTTCATACCATCTGAAAATTCCAATTCAATAAATCCTGAGAAACCAATCAATGCATCATAATTATCTTCACCTTCTTGAGGTGGTATTTGTTTTACATCTTCATGTTCTTCTACTGGTATTAATCCTAAATCAAAACCTAATGTATCAAATGTAAATTTAATACTGCTAATATCTATTTCAATTCCGGAATCTACTTGCATATGAGCAAAATCTGAATCCTCAGTTTCATCAGAAAAACCTCCAGTAGGGCCATCTACACCAAAAGAAGAAATAACACCTAATGGAATAATTATTAAAAAACCAATCAAACCTAATAACCAAACAAAAAATGGAAAATATAATTTCATATTTGGTATTAATAAATTTAACATTTGTACAATTATCATAGCACCAAACAAAACACCCATTATATCTCTGGAACTATCTAAATCAAAACTACTACTTTCTTCTTCCAAATTAATAGATTCAAGATCTTCTGCAGTATGTTCAATTAATGGTCCTGGCACTGGTTCTCTATTTCTCCAATAAGTTCTCAAAGGTGTATAATTTTTAATTTCTAAATCTATAACTTCTTCAGTACTATTTACTGTATAATTCACAATTATAGTTGGCTCTCTAACTACTCCTTCCACATATTTACCTTCACCATTAATTAAAAACCAATCAACAGAACTAGAAATTGAAACTAAAACAATTACTCCAAATAAAGCAAATAACCGTAAAGATGTTACAAGCCACTCACGACTACTCATTGTAGTCGTGGTGGCTCCGTTTTAATTATAAGCAATCTTATCTCAATCTCTTCGAGATGTTGCAAATCCTGCTAATGCAAGTACACCTAAGGTGGCAATGAATGATACAGAAGGTATCATTCCTCCATCTTCTGTGGCAACTATATCTGGTTCTGGTTCACCCGCGTTATTAGAATCATCAGTTGTTGTATCATCAGTTGTTGTATCATCAGTTGTTGTATCTTCTACAACTGTACATCCATCATTTCCAACTGAATTACCACTTGGTGTTGTAGGGCATTGATCATTTAGGTTTGATACCCCATCACCATCAGTGTCTGCAGTTGCTAAAGCCTGAGCTTCATCTATAGTCATGTCACTGACTCCATCTATTGCAGATGTGTCATGTTCTTCCTCATCAATAACATCTGATATATCATCTATTTCTCCTACTTCAT
>CAZMJH010000040.1:0-8273 GCA_964566595.1 uncultured Candidatus Poseidoniales archaeon | reverse complement strand
GGTGGACAATATATTGTCGCCCAAATACTAGGTGGAATTGCAGCCTTCTTAATGGCTGACATAGTGTTAGGTGAAACAATAACTGGTGCCGCCACTACTGGTGGAATGACAGAATTGTGGCAAGACATGGCTGCTATGACCTTTGCAGGGTTCATACTGATGATTGTCTGGATCACAACTTTGAATGAAAACAAAACTGGTTTCGCAATGGGTGGTTTTGCTGTTGGTATGATCCATTGGATGTTAGAATCCTCTGGATTTGCTGCATGGAACCCTGGTTCACACCTTGCTCAAGGAATTTGGAGCACGATAATGAACACTGGCGGAATTGATTGGGCAACATTCTGGATATTCTGGATTTTCCCTACAGTTGGTATACTACTGGGTATGGTAGTATGGGACTGGTTTGAAGCTGAAGACGATGCAAAAACTGATGTCGTTGCAGACGATGAATAAGTAGGAAAATAAATCCAAAAACACGGATCGGCCTTAGTCCCTTTGGGGACTAAGGTCCTTCACATTTTTATTCTACAACAATTTCAGGTTATTCGTTAATTTATTTATTTCTTCTGATAATGCTGGACCTATTCCCCCAACCGTCAAAGAATTTGGAGGAATCTGTGTTTTACCTGCATCTCTGATAATACAAGTTGGTAAATTTAATTCTTGAGCAGATTCAATTATTTTCTCTAATTCACTGGTATTTTGAACCTTTAAAACAACTTTTTGCTGACCACTAGATAACCATGCTTGCATTTCAGCAGGATGCTTTTCGGAGGCAAGTAATGCGGCTTTTACTGAAGCATGCCCTACTTGTGCTGCAATTTTTCCTTTACCCATTTTTAATTCATGATTTACCAAACAAACAAACTTTACATCTTTTAATGAATTAAAATAATGCTCTGAATATCTTTTTGGAGTAGTTAATGCATGTATCCATGAACGTAGTCCCATATTCCCCGCGACTATGGATTTACTTATTTGACTAAAGGTAAAGCCCCAGTTAATTCATCAATTGCCCTACGGGGTCCAGGGCCTATTCCAAGTACCGTAACTGTACCTGCTGGAATCTCAGTTCTTCCTGCATCTTTAATCATCTCAGAAATTAATCCTAAATCTCTTGCATCACCATACAAACGTTTCATTGTGTCCAGATTACTTACTTGACAAACTATTTTTCGTGAACCTGTATTACGCCATTCTTCAATAAGTTTAGGTTTTACTTTTTGAGCTGTTAATACGCAATTAACTGCTGCATGACCTGCTTGTGCTGCTAATTTTCCGGGTGATAGTTTCAAATCCTTACGAGTGACAAGCACCATTGTCATCTCAGATTCCAATTGGTTCATTTTCAATAACCTCTAATTTGATAGATCTATTAGTATGTTTCAACATCATTTCAGAAAGTGGAGCTGAAAACCAAATTACAAAAGTAATATTTCCTACAACATGTAATAAATCATAGGGAAGACCTGTAATAATATATGGTAATAATAATTCAACACCTACTGAATGAAGTATAGACAATGAAACAAACCAATTAAAAATAATTCCAGACAATGCAGAAAAAGATATTAATTTTGAAAGTGTATCTATTTTATCAGACAATAATGCGCCAAGTAAACCTATCAATGACCAACCTGCTGCTTGATAAATTGTCCAAATACCATGACCAATAATTAAATTAGAAAATAATGCTATTACTGATGCAAGAAATACCGATTCTTTCGCACCTATACGCATACCTGCAAGTAACACTATTACAGTAACAGGTTGTACATTCGGTATTGGACTCAATAATATTCTTCCTGCAATTCCAAATATCGCACATAATGCTAACAACATAAATTTATTACTATTGGAAAGATTTTTTTCAATTCTCAATAAACTCCAACAAATAATACTCAATAAACTGATATTAAGCAATAACCCCATAGCAGAATCCATTTCAAAAACGTGGTATGCTGGCATCTATCTCTACCTCAATGAAACGTTGTTCCTACTTGATTATTGCTCCATTCAACCCTAATATGTTACAACTTCCCACATTATTACACTATCAGATTCTAAAGATAATTCTCCAATACCAACAAGTGCAACAACTCCATTATGATAAAGAGACCAATATGCATTTCCAGTTGGCTCATACCCCCCTATTGATGTAATGTAAGGCCCCCAACTAGATTCAGAATATTTTACTTCCAAATTTTCTGTTGTATTCGTTGCATCAAGCATAAAATCAAATCCATTTTCATAATCAATAAATCCCCCAAGACATATACCTGATTTATTCCATGATTGATCTACAAAAATCTCCTCCCCAGCAGCATTAAAATGATGTCTACCCTCTCTAAATTCTGTTAGTGTTGAATTTTCCGGAAAATGAATACATAACACTTGTTTGTCTTCCCATTCTTTAGGAAGTCCATTATGAGAATGTTCTTCATCCAATAATAAATTAGTCATTCTAGACCATTCTGTATTAATTAAAGGAACTGAAATTATTAACGCAATCAACCAAATAGCTGAAATTACCTGTTTTTTTTTAATATCTTTAAAATATGTACTCGAAAATAAGGTAAGTGCCCCTGCGGTGAGCATTATTTCTATAATTCCAAACATATTGGCACATCATAATTTACTTAATTTATCTTTAAGAATACTACTTATTGCCTTTCCATCAGCTCCATCTCCCAACTCTTTGATTACTATGCCCATTAATGGACCCATTGCAGCCATTCCTCTCTCTGCAACAAAATCTGCACGTTCATTCAAAATACGAGTTACAATTTCTTCGATAGATCCTAAATCTGATGGTTTAAGTCCTAAAATCTCGGCTTTACTTGTAGCATTCTCAATAAAATTAGACATTGAGTTGTTTATCTGAGCACCTCCTGAAATCACCATATCAATTCCTAAATCAATTAATCCGTCTCTAGTTACTCCTCCTGCTTCTCTAACAGTTAACAATCCAGCCAATATTTTGATATCAATTTCTTCTAAAGAATATCTTGCTCCTTTTGCTATTTGCATACGGCTTGTATCCAACAGTAACGTTGCCCATGCCTTTGATGGTAATTTATCTAATTCAGAATCTAATTCTCCATTAACTCCTACAAAAAATTCATCATCTAATTGACGTGAAACAAGTTGTTGTTGTTGATCTAAAGATATTTCACAAACGCTTAATCGTTCTAATCTTTCGATTTGAGAAAGTGGTAAATTCTGAGAGATTTCTTTCCAATGTTCTTTTGTCAATTCTAAAGGTGGAACATCCGTTTCAGGATACATTCTAGCACCGGTAGGTAAAGGCCTCATAGCAGTTGTAGTTCCATCTTCTGGTACTCCTTTTTTTACAACTACATTCCTAACTTCTTGATTTGATCTATGCCATGCTTTCCTAGCGCGAAAAATAACGGACTCTAATGCTAATTCTGCTTGCCATTGAGGAGCAACACATAATGCAAATGCATCTGTTTCTGTACAATTTATTTCTTTTCTGACTTTTTCTACATCCTCAGATGTAATCCCATAGGCTGGTAATTCATCTGAATGAAAAATTCCTGCAACACCTGCTAATTTAGCAGCACTTGCTAATTCTCTTCCCAATCGTGGTAATTGTGCTCCTTCCGAATCTACTTCTTTAATTCCTAATTTTCCTGCCAACAAAGGTAACTTTACACACATAATGGATGCATTTTTCTCTAATGAATTTTGTATCATTTTAGATTCGCAAGCCTTCAATACCTCAGTACAATCAATAGTTTTTAAGGGTATTAAATCTGCAACTTTATTTGCAATTTCGTTTTCAATATCTGTATCATCATCATCTCTATTAGAGGGTAAGGCTGGACATTCTAATTCTGTTCTTAATGTATTAGCAAGCCGATAAAAATGTAATTGTCTAACCATTTCTAACTGGATGATTTTAGGTATCCATTCAAGATCTTGACAGCCTTTTATTTCTACTCGATCTCCACAAGCAATTGAAACATTAAGATCTTGTCTAATGGAGCCCAATCCCCTTCTTACTTTTCTAGTATCTCTTAAAATTCCACCTAATGCAATCGCAGTTTCTTTTGCGTGATAGGGAGTTTGAACATCTGGATCTGTAGCTATTTCGATTAATGGTATACCTAATCTATCTAAATTCCAAGTCACTATTTCTCCATTTGGAGTTAATTCAGATGATAATTTTCTAGCACTATCTTCTTCAAGACAAATAACAGAAATACCCACAGGCCCTGATTCCGTGTCTAATCTTCCATGAGTTGAAACCAAAGTTGTTCTTTGAAAACCTGATGTGTTTGAACCATCTACAACTGTTTTTCTCATTGCTTGCATAGTCCCAACAGGGCGAGCATTCAACATTGCTGAAATTACCAATGTAATATCTACAGCATCTTTATCATGTTCTAGTGGGGGTTGATCGTCTAATTCAATTAAACCAGCATTTGGTGATTTTACATAAACAAAACTACGATTCCTTCGTGATTCAAATCGTGCTGCAATGTCAATTTTACCTCCTTCTCCACTTGCTGCACGAAGTTTTCTATTTGTTCTTGGTAATTCTTCGGGGAGTGTATCAATAGTATAATCAAATAATTCTCCTTTTTCGCGAGAATGTAATTTTCCTGTGTTTAATTGTTGATGTATTTCTAATCCACACATAAATCCTAATTGCTGAGGATTTAGGGTGTTTACATCAAAAATATCACCCAATGGTTCCTCAGCCATAGTTATCCCAAACAAAACTGCTGAATAATCTTGATTCAAAAATTAAAGTGATTACTAAGCGGATTGCCATGTACCATATCCGCCAGGTGCAAACAAATTACCGGCTTGTTTTTGTTGTTCTAAATAATTTACAACCCTGTCATCATCAAAACCTTCAGCTCTTGTATATTCTAATATTTGTGCTGTTGTTGCATGTGTTCTTGTTCCTTCGTAAATTTCATCAATGATTTTAATTACTCGGTGTTGTAAATTTCTAGAAGATACTGTTTTTCCCGTTTGTATAGATGTTTCATCAAAACTATCACCCATTAATTCATGTCTCCAAAGTTCAAACAAGCGTAAAGCTCTCTCAACATCTTCTGCTTCAGCTACATTTGATAGTCTAACTTTTGCCGAAGATTCTGTCATTCTCGAAATTGCTTCTAATGCTCTTGCAGTAATTGTGATTACATCTTTTCCTTTTTCTAAACTCTCTGCTGAATCTGTAACTTTTACTCGCATGGTTGTGTAATAATCAATTATACGTTTTCTTGTATAATCATCTAAAACAGGATGGAAATTTCTTTTGGCATATGCAACATATTTTCTAAACATTTCTCTACTCAATACATCCCTACCTTCATGATCTTGGCTTGATTCTTTGGAAGAATCTAATGCGGGGTCTATTTCATTGCCTTGTTCAATTGCATACTCATCAACTCCTGATTGACGATTTGCTAAAATGTGAGCAGCGATTTTTGTATCATGTTCTTTAGCAGGCGTATCTGTCATTAACCAAATAACATCAAATCTTGAAAATAAAGGTGGGGGTAAATTCACTTGTCTTGTATATGGTCCTGCCTCATCTGGATGTAGGAAACGCCCGCCTTTGGGATTTGAAGCCGCTAAAATAGAACAGCGTGTTCTTAATTTGGCATTAATTCCTGCTTTTGAAATACTAATTGTTTGTTGTTCCATTGCTTCATGTATTGAGGATCGGTCTCCATCATTCATTTTATCAAATTCATCAATAGCTGCAAGCCCTGTATCTGCAAGTGGAAGTGCGCCTGCTTCTAATGTCCAACGGCCATCACTAGTTGAATCAGCTACTGCTGCTGCCGTTAGACCAGCTGCTGATGCACTTCTACCACTAGTATACTGACCTCGAGGAGATAATTCCGCCATATAATTTAACATTTGAGATTTTGCTGTACCTGGATCGCCCATTAACAATATATGCATATCTCCTCTTTGTCGTGTACCGTCCGGATTACGTCTTGCAACACCTCCAAATAATTGTAAAAGAAGACTTTCTTTTACGTGATTATAACCAAAAATTGAAGGAGCAATACTTCTAGTCATCAATTCATAAACATCATCTCTAAAACTTATTTCCTTTATTTCCGCTTCATCTTCAGGAGAAATTTTTACATCTTCAAAAGGAGTATTACGTTGTTCAAATGAATTAACTCTCAAGAATATATCAAAGATTGTTGTTTTTTTGCCTCCTTTTTTCTGTGAACGGACAAATAATTCTCCATTTGCAACTATTCTATCTCCTGGCAATATTTGTCCTGCTATTTCTCCTTCGATTAAACACATTAAACGTTCAGGTTGAACTCCTCCCCGTAATCTTTCAGGGGGTTCTTGTAACTCGATAAATTGTGTATTTTCCATTACACTTTGTGAAGGAACAATTTCAAATCTAGCCTGTGGCCTTTCTGCACCACATCCTGTATTTGGATCACATATCATCGGTTCAACTAATTCTTGTTCATTTGATTGATAAATCATCTGAATAGATTCACAATTACCATTACAACAACGAAATGCTGCTTCTACAACCCTTGGCCTAACTGAACTTATTTTGACTACAATTGCATCAATAGCAAGCATACTACCTACGTCATCTTGTCTTATGTTGCGTACTGCCCTACGTTGATCAGGTGGTAAATCTCTAACTCGAATTAAAGGATTTATCTGATGGTTTTTTTCTTTACAAATTTTTCTTAATGCATTCCCTCCACAACGTAGAGTTAAAGATGGATTAACCAATAAAGTTTCAGCAAAATCTTGATCAAAATTAAAAATTTCTCGAAAAGAGGTGATTAAACTTCTTTGCTCTGGCCAATTAAGTGCTAATGCTCCAATGTCCGCATTCTCTTCAAGAAAAGTCGTCCAACGTGCTTCAATTTCGCTAGCATGCATAATATTCACTCTTACCGGGCATATGAAACGAAAGACTATGGTTCTTAATCTACGCGATTTTACCCCTTCATTTCCACTGGAAAATGTAATGATTACCTATACCTCATTTTTACAAAAACTCTCGTTTCCACTGGGGCTAAAAGACCATGTTTTTAACCATAAAATAACGCTAAAAAAAATACGCCGGAAGCGTCACTCTCAAAACGGAGTACGCGGAGCATATGGTGTGACAGATAGGGATGGAGTCGACTATGCGAGTAGTGGAGTTGACATTGATTTAGAAGGAAAAGCAGTAAGTTCTCTTGTAAGTGAATTAAATTCTACTCCTCGTTTACCTGGAGAAATTGGTTCATTAATCGAACATCCGGGTGGCTTTAGTGGTATTATTGACTTTGGAGAAGAACTCTTAGCAATGTGTACTGATGGAGTAGGTAGTAAACTTATGTTAGCTAGTAA
Source organism: uncultured Candidatus Poseidoniales archaeon (assembly GCA_964566595.1). Classification (GTDB taxonomy): domain Archaea; phylum Thermoplasmatota; class Poseidoniia; order Poseidoniales; family Poseidoniaceae; genus MGIIa-I. Next base: position 893 of record CAZMJH010000040.1, on the reverse strand, counting down.
ATTAGGACAATGGGAAAACGTACCAATTGATTGTATGGCTATGAATGTAAATGATTTGATATGTATTGGTGCTGAACCAATTGCTTTTGTTGACTATATTGCAACTCCTAAACCTGATCCTGAAATTCATGCAGCACTTGGTAGGGGTTTAGCAAAAGCTGCAGAAATTGCAAATGTTAGTCTTGCGGGGGGGGAAACCGCATCACTCCCAGATATTGTAAATGAACTAGATATGTCTGGAACCTCATTAGGATGGTTACCAAAAGGAGATCAATTAACTGGAGAAAATATTGTTTCGGGTGATGTGTTGATTGGAATTCCTTCTTCAGGGATTCATTCAAACGGATATTCTCTTGTTAGAAAAATTTTGGAAATTTCTGGTGTTGATTTAGAAAATGCACCACCTTTTGATGCAACTAATGAAACTCGAGAAATTGAAAGATTCAATTCGTCAAATGAACTTACACTTGGGGAGGTTTTACTTAACCCAACTAGAATTTATGTTGAACCAATGGTTCCTCTTTTTGAACAATCCAGAAAAAATAATTCTCCATGTAATTATAGTGATATCAAAGGAATTGCACATATCACTGGTGGTGGACTCTCCAATTTACTAAGATTACATCCAACTCTTGGATATCATATTGATAATCCTCTACCATCTCTTCCAGAATTTGATTGGTTACAAAAAGCTGGGGGCGTAAGTGACTATGAAATGGCAAGAACATTCAACATGGGAATGGGATTATGTGTAGTTGTAAGTAAAGAAAGTGCTAATTCAATTTTATCTTGGCTAGAAGAATCTAATGTTTCTGGGTGTAAGGTTGTTGGCCATGTTAATGATAATGGACATCGAGTAACTCATATCAACCCCGGCATATGATTTGAACACT
>CAZMJH010000039.1:0-8322 GCA_964566595.1 uncultured Candidatus Poseidoniales archaeon | reverse complement strand
TACATTTGCAAATAATTTATTTTGGAAGAGAACACTGCCCTGCTAGAAATCATGATTTAAATAAATGTCTGATTTGTAGTTGGGCCTCATCAAAATGAATTAATTTGAAAGTTTAACTTAACCGCCAATTCCAAATAATCCCGAACTCCACTCAAGCATAACAGCAGTAAGATAACTAACAATTGCTGATAACCAAAGCATTTGAACTCCTTGGCCTAGAGTAGTACTCCATCCTCCACCTCGCAATCTATTTCCAATTGCTGATAATATTAATATTTGAAAAATAATTAAAACAGAGATGACTATTTTAAACATGTAAATATTTTGATCAATGACTGTATTATCATCAAGTGCTGGCAAACCAAAACCCGCAGAACCTTCACTTATTGAACTTAAATCTATTTCACCCATACTACTTGCAACACCCGATATACTCTCTCCCAATCCTCTTACAATGTATATTGTAATATTCAAACTTGTAATTGTTGCAATTAACAAACCAAGAGAGGTTCCCCACATTGTTGATGCGGATAACCCTCTACGTCTACGTAATGAAAGCATATTAGTTGCTGATTTACTAACCATATCCGCAGTCGCAGCAGGCTCCCCACTACTTTGGGCTCCCTCAATATAAATACGATTAAATCTAGAAATTACAGCAGAATTCGTTTCTGCTGAAAAATAATCCCAAGCCCTTTCAGAATCAATTCTAGTTGATAATCTAGATTCAAGCCTACTGATACATTCATCTAATCTTCCAAAATCAATTCCTCTAAGTGCCCTAATTGTTGCAGATGGTTCAGCAGAACGTGCTTGTGCAGTTCCACCTAATGCTCGAATGAAACCAGGATACATATAATCCCGTTTATTTACAAGATTCTCTTCTCTCTGCTCTACAATTCCTGGGAATAAAAACGGAGATAAGGGAACTGCAAGTAATAATAATGCATACTTATCCCATCCTTCTGAAATATCTGTCCAAAAAATAAACATAAAAATTATTGAGGGAATGGCAATTAATATCATTGTAGCCCCAGAATATATCCAAGCTCTGCCAAACAATAATCTGTATGGTGTTTCCAATTCATCACGTGCAAATACAGGATCGTCTGGAATTATGGCACGAAAACCAAACATACAACCTGCTTGAATTAATACAAACACGATTGCTGCTATCATCAAAAATTTTAATCTTGAAATAAGAACAATTGATTCATCATCAAGAGATCCTGTTTGGAATAAAACCAAATGGATTCCTGCAACAACTAATGCAAATAATCCAGCAGTTGATAAGCTCACGAAAATATCTCTCAAAGAATCAACACTTTCAAGTCTCATATCATATAATGTATTATACTCTTCAGCAATTGTCTCTTGTTCTGCTCGCATAAAAATATCAATAGGTTGTCCTGCTTCAATGCTAAAAGCCATCCTATCTAAAAAATCAGCAAACAGAGGGGAGGGGCTTTGTTGTGCAACAATCCTAGATGCTTCTGGAAGTGCTGTGTGCCACTTATCAACTAATACCTCAATTCTCTTAACCTCTTGAGCGAGTTCCCCATAATCCCCCATTTGCCTCAAAATATCAAACATGGAACGAGCCCCTACTTCGCCCAAGGATAATATTCCCATCCTTGTGACAAACATATGCATTTCTTTTTCAATTTTATTTGCACTTTTTCTTACTTCGAGTAGAGGGAATAATAGTGCTGCAACTGATGAAATTGTCGTGAAAATTAAAATTACAAAAATTCCTGCAAGTCCACTAAATAAGCCGATTAGCATCAACATAAGACCTGTTACAAAACCCATTAATCCCGCAGAACCCATGTAGACTGTAATAAATCTCATTGGCTCCATATCAAGCCTTCTTAAGGCAATCTGCCAATCCGGCAATCTTTCCATGCTAATTCACCTCAATGATTTATTCCAACCCATGTTTCAACTGCAGAAACAAATGGATCCCACCCTTGAACATAATATATTCCTAATAAATCAAAAACATCATTATAGTGTGTTAAATTCCTATCAACCATTTTTTGTAATACTTCTGTTCTTCTTTGCATCTCATCATATACATCTCTCTTATTTGAAAAACCCATTTGAGGTGCTATTTTATTCTCCATCAAATGGGATTGGAACATGCCACGGAAATAATGTACATCCTTTACAGGATTCCATTCAAACATGCCTCTTGTAAGTACACCATCACTGTGTTTATTATACCCAATAACTTCATCGACACCAGTGATTCTTCTAGCGATTCCACCACCCGGTGCTTCAACTACTTCTTGGAAAATTGCAAAGTTAAGATTGTCGAAGAAACGCATTGGTACATTGATTGGATCACCAGTAAATCTCTGAATCATCTTGACTATTGAAGATGCGTGGAATGTAGCGATAACTGGGTGACCTGTCTGCATTGCTTGGAAAGCAGTAGCACCCTCTACACCCCTGATTTCACCAATGATAATGTATCGAGGACGACTTCTAAGGGCCGCTTTAAGAAGGTCGAACATCTCAACCCTAGCATCTTCGTTCTTGGAATCGCGAGTCACTAGCCTCTGCCATATCTTGTGCCTCACTTTGACTTCAGCGGTATCTTCAGCAGAGTATATCTTGACCTTATGATCAATGAATGGAAGAATTGCATTCAATGTCGTTGTTTTTCCACTTGCGGTCTCACCCGATACGAGCATAGACATCCCATATTCCAAACCCACCCAAATATAGGCTGCCAGTTGAGAAGATAAGGTTCCCCATTGAATTAATTGAGTAATAGAAATTGTTTCTTCGGCGAATTTCCTAATAGTGAATGAAGGCCCTAACATAGAGACATCGTCACTATAAATAATATTAATACGACTTCCATCAAGTAATGAGCCGTCAATAATTGGTTTATTATCACTTACTGGACGACCAATCCGCTCACTCATAGCTCTCAAAAATCTACCTAAAGATGCTCTTTCTCGGAAACGGATATTTGATTGGACTGTTCCAAAAACTTTGTGATCCATATTTACATGCTTTAATCCAACACTATGTATATCTTCAAGCATTTCATCTGAAAGTAAAGGTTCAAGTGGACCATTGCGTATTAAATCTCTAATGATTACATACCGAAGTCGTTCTCTTTGATCCGAAGTTACAGTAACTCTCTTATCTTCCATTCCCATCAGTTGCCATAATTTACCACTTCTATTAATGGCACTTGATTCACTTGGGAGTACTGTGTATTTATCAATCATACCAGAAAGTATTGCTTCGAATTCTAAATCGGAAGTAAATGAAGGGGCAACTGGTGCTTCTTGGAGTAAAATTTCTACTAATGAGCGCCTAATTAATTCCTCCTCTTCATTTAAAGTTGGTTCTAAACCAAACCATAATGTTTCACCCGCCCCTTCTTCATCTTCTAAAGGCCTATACATATGAACAAAAATTGGTGGTTTTGTGACGTATATCAAATTAAGTGGTTTTATACTCTTTGCACCTCTGTCGAGTGGTCCATAATATTGTGGTCTTGTACCAAATTTTGATTCAAAATCTTGAACCCATGAACGTACATGAGGATATGATGCGAGTAATCCATCTAAATCCCCTGGCGCTATTTCTGGATAATTTTCTGCCATTTAAACACCTCAACTTACCGCAGTAATATCTACAATGAAACCCATTCCTGGTTCTACACGCCAACCTATTGTGGATTGAAGAGGACCTGCTGCACGTAAATACCGTGTAACTACAATAGTACGTGACATAGCACCTCCAATTATCTCTGTTTTTAAATCTAAAGCAATTTCCGAAGTGGCCCTAAGTTGTTGTACAAATGAGTGATCCATTTGTTCTGGATCACAAGTGAGTATAATTGTATGTCCTTTTGAGCAAAATTTTCGAAGTTTGGAAAGCATTTCATTTACATTTTCATTTTGAGATAATTGTGAAAGTGAATCAATAATAATTACATCAGCAACTTTCAAACCTTCACTCTCTAATAACTCATCAACACCTACATTTTCAACTTCATCTGCAACAGTTCCATAACTAGAAATTACTAACAATTTTCCAGATTTAATATAATCTGTAACCCAATATCCAATACTATGCATTTGTTCAATCCAACCCCGAGTGGTTAATTCATTTGTGATATAAACTAATTTTGCTCCATTTTCTAATAAACCAAAAGTCATTCTTTGAGAAATTAAACTTTTACCACCTCCGACTTCTGCTGTGATAACCATCAATGAACGTGAAGGTAATTTTAATCCCATACTATCTGCAAGACTGTCCTGTTCTAATTCAAAACCAAAACCATCTTCATCTGGAACTTCAACCAAGTTTAATCACCTCTGTCACACTATCAGAGCCTACAACTCCTCCAGACGTAATTGTTGCTACTACAACAGTAACTCTTAATTCGTCACCAGTATTATGTCCTGAATCTAATTGTAAAGTATATTTTGCAACTACACCTGGACTCCAACTTGTAGCTCCATTCAAAAATGTAGGTGTTGGAGCAACTACTGATGTTGATTGACCTTCAACAAATGCACCAAATTCATTTTCATCAAGTATTGAACTACCACTATTCTGTACAAATATATCAATGCGATCATCTACTGAATCAAAAAATGTTTTTCCTAAATCTCCAGAGAATGTTACTTTGGTTTTTGAATCTAAAGCTAATTGCTCCTGATTAATTCCAACAGATGATGCTGTTTGAGTCCAAGATTGTAATAATATTCCTGATGCGGCACCACATATTAGTAATGAAGTAACTAATAGAATCATATTCGAAGCACCTCCATCTGCCATAACATCACACCTTATACCTCAACTGCAACATTCATTCCATGTGAAGATATTGCTACTCTTGAAATTGTATCTAAAGAATTTTCATCTAAAGTTACAGATATTGTTTCACCTGGAAAAATATATTCAACTGGAAAAGCAGGTGTAGAAGATAAAACATCAGTTTCCCCTCCATTAATTGTTGTAAATATTTCACTTAATTTCACAGTACTACCTCCATCATTTGTAATCTCAAAACTATAATCCCACTCCATTGATAGGACCAATACTTCACCACCAACTCCAACCCAACTTAATGTGATAATAGGTGTAACTGTACAATCCTCTCCTCCATCAATAAGATTAACAGAGATTATTGTTCCTCCATCATTAGTTGATAAAACTGGAAAAGGACCTGTAGGAACATTACTAACAGCCACATTGATTGCAGGGCCAGAATTAAGATAAGTCGCTACAAGAGTATCTGAACCTCCTGCTGAAAACGATATCTGATTCAAAGTTCCTTCTAGTCCAATTGCAGTTAATGCTGCATCTCTAATTGATGTTGAAGAATCACCCGTAGTAATATCAACTTCTATTCCAGTACCACCCGGTGTTGGATCCGCATCATCATCATCTACATCAAACCACACATACCAATTAGTAGTATCACCTGCTTCATCGTTTAATTCTTGAAATGAAAAATATTCTCCATCATAAATTCCACTAGTTGGACTATTTTCAGTTAAAAAAGGACCTATGGACCAAGATTCAAATGAAACACCATAAGTGCCGGTTGGTAATACATCACAACTGCCTGAAAAATCTAAAGTTCCAGGAAAATAATTCGCACCAGCAGTAAATATATTTAAGCTAGTTACTTCTCCAGAATTTTCTAAATTAGAGATTGATAATTCGGGTTTATCAATCACATCAGGATCTGAAACCTCTAAAGCAACTTCTGCCTGATTTGAAATTACAGTAGTAGCAACCGCAAATACAGATAGTAAAGTCACGCCCATTATCAAGGCGCCAATTCCAACCGAAGAGCCCACATTTCAGCCCTCCGTTTTGGTTTGTCGAGTATTTCTCCAACTTTCTAATAAAGTAATAAAAGTCAATAATGCTCTATTTGGTAATGCATCAGATAATGCAGAATCAGGGTCTCCTGGTTCAGCTAATTCAACTATTGAAAGAAGTACTGAGCCTTCTGCATCACTAAGTAATTTCGAACTTATTGCTTTACGTGTAAATGATGCCGCACCCATACCAGTTAAATTATCCAATAACAATGCAGCAAGCATATGTGGGCCAATAGCATTACGTTCATTCAATTGTTCTGAAATATTGCCTGGATTTGCTAAAAATGGATTTAATGCTAATGCCTGAGCCTCATATAATTCCATCAGAGATTCCATCTGTTTCTCACTTGATTCCATATCAGGGGAAACTTCCATGGAACCAGATTGAATGACCTCTCCATCAGCAGTTACAATAGTGTCTAAATCAGATGATTCCACTTCTTCTTCTTCAGATGATTCCGCATCATCAGAAGCTTCACCAGTTCCTGAAGATACGACTTCTACAAGTTGTGGAAGTGTTTCAAGCAACCTTATTTCCATTGCTTTCATTGAATCCTCTATTGTATCCATTCTAGTTGCTACTAATCTTTCTATTGCTCCAGTATCCACTTGAGAAGGTGCTGCTGGTTGAGCTTTTGTAGGGAAAGGAGAAGATAGGGAGGGGGCAGAAATGGGGGCATTTGCCGCCGCTCCTGATCCTATTCTCACTTTAGATGGTTCTGCAGAGATTGTCCATGCTTCTTCAGCAGTTAATACTCCAGCATCAGGCGTAGCTACTTCATCAATAGCCACATCTGAAAGCGCTTTCAACCGTGCCATGTCATCTGCCATAGCAACAGCCGAAGCATCTCCATCTTGATTCCTTCCAGCCAACTTACGCTCACCTCAGACTATATTCGTCGGGATTCCCAAGAAAGGAATACCTGACGAATATACTTAGATTAATAGTGCGCCTACAGACGTATCAGTAATCAATATAGTTTCGTAAGTAGATCCGCCACCTTCAACGTGTATCCAGAATGTAAGTTTTCCATTAATTCCTACTTCGTCAAAAGTACAGTCGTCTCCACCAACTCCATCTGCATCTACATCTACATCAATAACGTAAGCATCTCCAGGGAGAATGTTACCAATTCGGTTATCTGTTTCTCCTGTATTTGCTACACCATTATCTGTTAAAACACCAGCTCCATCATCAGCATAGTCCGGATCGTCCATTGAATAAACATCACCTGCAAGCACATTAGCTCCTAGGTGATCGGCACTAAATGTTGGGAAATCATCATTTAAATCTACAATAAAATCATCATTAGCATTAGTTACCGTTCCAACAGCTGTTGGACCATTTCCAAATGTTCCTGCTGTAAATTGATATCCTGTTGTAATTGGGCCTGTCGCTGATGTTCCATCTGCAGTAGCATCATTAGTACATGATACTTGCCAAGCAACATCATCTGTAGAAATTATTCCACTTCCTGGTGCTGATTCAAAATAAATTCTCATAAATTCTGTACTCTTAATATACGCATTATTTATAGTGATTTTACCACTTATTTCTCTTTGCGTATCATCTCCAGTTTGCTGTGCATTTTGTTGTAATTTTTCACCTGTTTGAATAATTACAGCGGATGCTACGGCAGCAACTAATATCAAAGCAATAAATACAATCATTGCTCCAATACCTATTGCGGCCAAATCTTCATTTTTTGTTTCTTTTTTGATTTTCATTCATAATCACCTCAAACGATTGAATCTCCCTCAGTAGTGCTTGAATAAGAAAGAGTCTCATATGTTGTTCCTCCTCCTTCAACAGAAATTACCAATGTATGTTCTTCACCAATTTGTGGTGAACATTCTTTTTGAGTAACACCATCATTTCCATCACCTTGATCTGCTGCATCATTATCTGCATCAAAATCAGTTACAACTTTTAGATCTATCATGTAAACTTCTCCAGGTAATAATGTGTCCTCATCAAAAAATGTGTTTGCAGTTGCAGTTCCTTTATGGGAACCATCAACATTCATTGTATCGCCATTAATCCAAGTACTACCCCATGCAGCAAATTGCTCAGCCGCACTTACAGCACCATCATTATCTGTATCTTGATCAAATAGATTATTTGCTACACCATCAAATGTACCAAATATTGTTTCCATAGCGGTCCCTGCATTATTTGCACAAATAATTGTCCACACTACATTCTTTTCATCTATTGGCTCGCTTCCAGCTGCCAATTCATAAACTAATGTAATGCAAGCATCATCATCATCAGGTCCATCGTCATCTACTACTGCTCCATCATTTACACCATCAGCCATATCAACATCACAATCACGTTGATCACCAATCCATGAAGTAATAATGGAAATTTTTCCACCAATTTCTTCCTGTGTGTCATCTCCAGTTTGCTGTGCATTTTGTTGTAATTTTTCACCTGTTTGAATAATTA
>CAZMJH010000038.1:0-8416 GCA_964566595.1 uncultured Candidatus Poseidoniales archaeon | reverse complement strand
CATATTTGTATCCAATTACATTTAATTGGTCGGGGTCATCATCATAATGAGTAACTTCAACATAATCAAATCCGTAAGCCTCCCATTTACTTTTCATAGCTTCTGCTGCCGTTTCGTAATTAGCTCCTCCATCATGTATTGATGCAGATGCACACCAACGATTATTGTAATCTGTAGTTAACATATCGATAGTATCGAAAGCCCTTCGTCCATCAACCAACATCATTGAATCACTATCAACAAGGTCGATGGTTTGATTCCAAATTTCATTGTCAGCAGTAACTGTTAATTCAATTGAAGGTAATTCTGTATCTAAAATTAAGATTTGAATTTCCTTTTTTGAATTATCAAAAGTCATGTTCATAGAATCTCTAAAGACACCAAATTCATCTACAAAAAATGTACCAAGTGAACGATGTACTGTGTAAGGATCATTGGATTCATCAGTCAACGTGTATATTTGCGCTCTTGCTGCCGTAGTTGGATTCATATCATCTGAAATGTTTAGATTGGCAATAACTTCATCTTCAAAATCCCCAAAACAACCTGAGAAAGTACCTGAAAGTAACAGGAAGATGAGAAGCAGGGTGTTTGCTCGCATATGCTAGCCTAATCAGCGCATACGGATTATCTCTTTCCTTCCAAAGGTTGTTTTTCTTCCATGTTTGAAATTTTTTTAATGTAATGTGGAAGATAAATTATTATTGCAAATATTGCAATTAATATTAGAATTGTTTGAATTAAATTTTCTCCTCCAGTAAGAATTTCATTACCTGCAAACCCTAAATATACATATGCTAATGTTCCCGGCAACATAAATATAAAACTAGACCAGATATAATCACTTAATTTTATTTTTGTTAAACCAAATGAATAATTTAACAAATTAAATGGAAATAAAGGAACTAATCTTGTAAAAGCAATAAATTTCCAACCTTCTTCCTCAACACTTTTTTTAATATAATCTAATTTACTTCCTTCAATCATATTTTCTATTTTTCCACTTACGATATATCTTGTATTTAGAAAAGCCAATGTTGCCCCAATAGTTGCTCCAGAGATAGCATACAATAGGCCTAATACTGGACCAAACAATGCTCCAGCAATCATTGTTAATATTACACCAGGTAAGAACAGAATAGTAGCCAATACATAAATTAATATAAAAATCAATGGAGCAAAAATTCCATAATCATCTAAAAAATTTGTAATATTTTCATTATTAAAACTTCCACGATTTATTATTGAAAAAATAATTCCAATTAATAATAATATGACAAAGATAATTTTTATTTTATTATTCTGAAATAAATCTAGTGTGCGATTAAAATCAGACAAAAATTCCCCTCACATCATTATCTTTGAAAAAATATAAAATTAACCACTATTGAAACACTCATGAATATCATAATAATTACTGTAAAATAATATGACTTGGGTGCATCTTCCTTTGTTCTCCAACCGTGATATCGATCATGATATCCTCCATTTATTATGCAATAGATTCCATAAGAAAACATTGCAAGACATCCAATTATAATAAGTATCATTACAATACTATTCATTTTATCACCGTAGTGGGGTCTAATTTAATCCTTCATATAATGATTCTATTTGTTCTGAATATCTTTCATTAATTGGTTTACGTTTAATTTTCATTGTAGCCGTAAGAGTTCCATGATCAACATCTAAATCTTCATGAAGAATTTTAAATCTTTTAATTGTTTCAAATTTAGCTAATTCTTTATTCAAACGCTCAATTTCACCATTTATGTATGAATTCATGCCATCATGTTGTGCAAGAGCAGGAACATCGGTTGGCCAATTATGTTCTTTAGCCATTTTTGCAGCACCATCAGGTTCTAAGGTAACTAATGCGGAGAGAAATTTTCTTTTGTCCCCAATTACTACAAATTGAGAAACACCATTAATTGATTTCATCAACTTTTCAATATTAGATGGAGATACATTTTTTCCACCCGCTGTAATAATTAAATCTTTTTTACGGTCTGTAATCCTTAAGAATCCTTTTTCATCAATATCTCCAATATCTCCAGAATGAAGCCATCCATCTATGAGAGTTTCATTAGTTGCTTCATCGTTTTTGTAATAACCTTGGAAGATATTTCCACCTTTACCAAGAATTTCACCATCTCCTGCAATTTTAATTTGCACCCCCGGAAAAGCCTGCCCAACTGTACATAATTTTCTCTTTCCTGGCGTAGAACTGTTAAATGTCAAAGGCCCTGAAGTTTCTGAAAGTCCATACACTTCATGAATAATTATTCCACAAGATAGGAAAAATTCCAAAACGTCTTTCCCAATTGGAGCAGCAGCAGTAACAGCAAATTTTAATTGATCAAGTCCAAGTTGGCCTTTTAATTTTCCAAAGAATAATTTGTTGGCTATTTTCCATCTTAATCCGGATTTTCCAGTATCAATCATTTTGTATCCCCCATTCAATCCTTGTTTCATTGACCAACTAACAATTTTCGCTTTTATTCCAGTAGCTTGACTTAATTTTCCTTCTAGTGCTGCTTTGAATTTTTCCCAAACTCTAGGGACTGCTAAGAAAAGAGTAGGCCTTGCTTCTAACAAGTGTTCCTTAATTCTATCAAATGAACCACAAATCCATACCGGGAATCCAAATGAAACAGAACCATGTATACAGAACATTTGTTCTGCAATGTGAGATAATGGTAGGTACGCAACATGCCGGTCATTAGGTCCTAATCCCCCAACAACTTCTGAAGCACCCTCAACGGTCCATGCAAGATTATGGTGTGATAACATAACACCTTTGGGAGGACCTGTAGTTCCAGATGTGTAGATTAATAATGCTAAGTCATCAGGTTTAATTTCCATCATTCTTTCATTAGCTTTATCTACATATTCAGAACCAGATTCAAGGAAATCATTGAATGAAATTACAATTTCATCATCAATCTTTTCAGAATCATTAATCATTACTACACGTATTACAGTCTGTAAACCGTTTCTTTCTGTAGTAAATTTTTCCCATTGTGTTTTATTTTCAAGAACTAATACTTTTGCTTCCATATGATTTGCTACATATTGAAATTGATCTGAAGTAGATGTTTGATAAATTCCAGCAGGAAGAGCTCTAACATACATAGAACCTAAACAAGCAGTAATCCATTCTTTACTATTGTTTCCAGAAATTGAGACAGTATCGCCCGCTTCAAAACCAAGTGCTAAAAGAGCGCCTCCAAATTTACGTACATTTTCATAATGTTTTGACCAAGTACAAGATGCCCACCCATCTCCTTCACTCCAATAGAGTGCAGGATCATTGCCATTAGTTGAAGCCCTATTTTTAAGCCTTAAAGGTATATTATTGCCTTCCGATAGATTACTCATGGCTTCCTCACAGAGGTTTTTGATATATTCTTTTTGGCTACAATCCATCGTAATAAATTTTCAATACTATACCTTTCAAACCAATTATTGTGAATTATACTTAATGGCCACCAAATAATTGTGAATAATAATGTTATGATAATTGCTTCAATGAGCCCCCAATTTTCTAATTGTAATTCTGATAAAATTCGTAAAGGTATAAAATGTACTAAATAAATAGTTAATGATAAATTGCCAATTTTTGAAAAACTTTCTATCAAAGAAAATTTTTGTAATTGTTTTTCATATTTTTCTAATATAATAAATGCAATTAATACTGTTGTATTTGCTGTTATAATAAATGCAAGGCTTGCAGGAAAAAAAGTCAATAATGCATCACCATTAGTTAATGCCCATGTTGTATTAGTTATCAAAGCAAAGACCATGTAAGAAACAGAAATAAAAACGCCCACTATCATAGTTTTATGATTAAATGATGCATTAGAGTCATGCAAAATACTACCTAAAATAAAGAATGTTGCCCATGGAAATAAAGGATATGTTCCATTAAACAACAATCTTTCAATCCATTCTAACGGAGTGTTTGCGCTAACTACAAAACCCCAATTTCCATTCATGTGAATGAATGAATTATTTAATATTGGAGTTATTAAAAGTAGGGAGAATAATATTACTTTTACATGAATTGGTGTCTTAGCAAGAGGTACACTTAAAATTGTACATATTGCAAGTAAACTTAACACCCCTGGAGTATACCAATTAAATACATGATTCGCAATAATGTTGACAATTAACTGACATAATAATAGGAAAACTGCTCTACTAATCATCCAATAAATTATTGAATTTTTAGTAATTGTTTTTTTAAATTTTCTAAGTAAACTATGGTGCACCCCCCATCCACTAATTGTAATAAATAATGGTGCGGCCAATCCTCCAATTGAGGCAATAACTAGTGCTAATACAGAATCTGTAGATATATTGGGGGGAGATAATTGAGCAGATGTGTGAACTTCTATCATAAACAATATCGCTACACTTCTTAACACATCAATATACATTTTTCGTTGCATACATTTCACCCCTCCGAGAGGCCGTGGGTTCATAGGCCGCTTGCTTTAGGGCATGATGTGAATAAGAATAAACGCCATGGTCGCGGTCAAAAGAAGCGCGATAATTCTAAAAGAAATACAAATTTAAATTTTGTTCGCGAAGCAAAAGCAAGAGCTGAAGAAAGATTTACTCGTGATGAAAAACCAATGGCATTTCCTAAAGAAGAATGGATTCCCGAGACAATTCATATGAAATGGAAAGTTAGTCCAGTTCCAAGAGAAATTAATGAAAAAGTTGGCAATTATGTTGTCCGTAAAGGAGAATTTGGTTGGTTAGAGAATAAACGAATGGATGAAATTGCAAATTTTGTTAAAAACATGGATATGACTTTAGATCAAGCATTATCTCTTCGTTCAGCAATACTTCAAGAAAAATCAGTATATACGTTTCATAAATTACAAAGAAATTCAGGTAAATTAAGATCATTATATGAAGAAGGCATTACAGTTGTAGAATTATCCAAACGTTTTGACTATCCTCCCATGAATATATTTAGAGGAATTTTAAAAGCACGAGGATGGTCCAAAACAAAAATTAAAGAAGCACTTCGAGAACCTAAAAAGAAATTAAATAAAAGAGATCAAGAAGAATTTATAGCAGCAGAAGGAGCAGACAGGGTTGCTAATGTAGATCAATCAGAGAATGCAAAAAGAGCAGATTTATTTGAAGAAATTTTATGTGAACATTTTGAGAATAAAGGAGTAAGAATTCGAAGACAGCCAGAGATGGTGGCTGAACAATCTGTGGAACATGGTAGACCTATTAGGACTCCCGATTTGTTATTATTGGATCATGTTATCATTAATGGCCAACCTATTGCATGGATAGATGCTAAACATTTTTATGGCGCAGATGTTAATTTCCAAAGGAAAAAAACAATTAAACAAATGGGAAGATATATTGAAGAATGGGGTCAGGGGGCTATTGTATTTAGGCATGGATTTTGTTCAAGCTTGAAAATTCCAGGGGTAGTGCTCCTTGATTCATCGCAATTAGATTTAAGTAAATTTAAGAAAAATTAAATTGGAGAAATTTAACGAATTGGTTTTGAACAAACATTTGTGATGCATCCATCAAATCCAATGGATTTTAATGCATCAAGTACTAGTTCTAAATGTGTAATCTCTACTATGTCAATATTATTGGGCAATATAATTGCACTAGTTCCAAGCATACATAATCGCACATTTAAAAAATTATTTAGTTGTAATTTTTCAAGTGTATTTTCAATATTCTCAACCATTATTTTACGTTTACCATCATCTAATAATCCAGATTTTTTACAAAACAAATTAGATTGTTTTAGTAATTCATCCCAAATATTTTCTGTCCAATCACATTTATTTAATTCTGAAACACAATTTTCTCCCGCCAAACTAATTTTCATTTTCCAATCATCATTATCAATATATTCAGAAGTATGTTTTTCTTCATCATTAATCCAGCACAAGAGCACTGGAAAATCTGCTTCCCATCCGATTACTAATCCTTCATTAGGGGGTAAAGGCAATCCGGGTTCAATCCTTAATTCTATACCCCCAGCACTTAATGCAGCAACATCTCCAAGACCAGCAGACATAATCCGTTCAACACGATGTGCAATAGTTAATGCGTTAGTAAAAATTTCTTCTTCATTTAAAATTTTCAACACACATATTGTAGCTGCTAAGGCACCAGATGCCGAACAACCAAAGCCTTGCCCAAAAGGTAAGTCTGATTTGACTTCAAATGTCCAATCATATTCCTTTACAATTCCAAATTCAAATGAAATTTGTTCAATTACATGATTGTATAAGTTTGTTGACATATATTTTTCATTAGAAAAAACATATACTTTTCCACTACCTTTTTTTGCAATTGTATTAATTTCTACTCCTTTTTCAATACAAATGCCAGCACCTCGACTTCCTTGTTTATCGAAATCATTAATTTGTGATTGAATACTAAATAACAACGTAATATGGCCACCAACTTTGCTAGAGGCTTGATTGATGTGCATAATTGCATCCAATCAGTTATCGGGGATAATCACACCGCTTTATGATAGAGCGATTTTTAATTGTTCACCAAGTGAATCAAAGCGATTTTTTACTTCTTCACAAGCACGATTAAAAATATCAACGGGAGAAAGTGAACCATCAGATTCATAGTGGAAAATAAATTCTCCCTTTATATCTTCTAGTTCAATTCCAGACTCACCTACCTCTCCCACATTTCTTTCTATGTGTAAAAGTGCTTTACGAATAGATTCTACAGTTTCTATGTCAGTAACACCATCTTTTCCAAATACTTTTTCATTAAGTACAGTTTTCTCGTTTAATTTAATTTTATGACTGAATATGTTTTTTGCAGCTTTTTTGTCAACAAGCACGGCCTTTTTTCGTTGATAAAAACCAACTCCTGATGCAGGAGCCCATTTTGCATGTTCTTTTCCACGACCTAAACAAGCATATGCATAGAACTCTATGTATTGTCCTTTTGCAAGTATTGTAATTGGTATTTGTCTACAACGCTCAGGAATTTGTAATTTACTATCACCTAGTACGTTTAAATCACCTGCATAAACAGTTCTAAATTCTTCTTCATCATTTTTTCCAGGACCTTGAACTGAACAATGATAAATTATTCGACTTGCAGGAGAACCCCATTTTTCTTCAGGGATTCCTTGGTTAGCAGGATCATCTTCAGGGAAGACAAAATCATCAAAATATGTAGGTATTGGAAGTAATGCTAATCTGTGAGTTACTAATTCATCAGGAAGTGCATTTAGTGATTCAAATCTCTCGCCATTACTATCTGGATCTCTAACACCCATTTCAAATCTAACTTTACTAATGGCCATTTTTGGAACATCTGTCATTATAGATCTTCGAATTGAATTGACATTAGATATAGTTGTATTACTTAGTAGTAATGTTATATTATTTTCTTCCTTTGAGACAATTTCCACTTTCATTTTTTCCCCTCTTTATACACGTCTTCCACGTCTTCCACCTTTTTTCTTAGTACCATCATGTGCAATAGGTGTAACATCTTCAATACGAGTAATTGTCATACCTGCACGAGTTAGAGCACGAATTGCTGCTTGAGCTCCAGGTCCTGCACTGGTGGATTTATTTCCTCCAGGCGCTCGATAACGAATAATTAATTGTGTAAATTCCTTTTCTTTAAGCATATCAGCAAGCATTTCAGCAGCACGAGTGGCTGCAAATGGACCACCTGAATCTTTTGATGATTTTACTACTTGCCCACCACTAAACTTTGCAATTGTTTCAGCCCCAGTCAAATCTGTTGCTGTAAGTAATACGTTGTTGTATGAAGAAAAAATGTTTACGATTGCACGGCGACTCATTCAGCATCACCTTCATCATTTTCTTCTTCACTTTCATAAGTTGCTTCACTAGCTCTTCCATCAATTATTTCTCGTAAAACATGTGATTCATCATTAAGTTTTGATGAAGGATGATATGCAATCAATTCTTCTTCTTCCTTAGAAACAACATATGACGGAATTGTAACTTTTTGTTCGGAAATTGTGATGTGGCCATGAGTTACTAATTGTCGTGCTTGTTTCATGGATGATGCAAGACCTTTAGCATAAACTCTTGCTTGTAATCTTCTGTTTAATATGTCTTCAACATCTAACGTAAGAATATCATCAATAGTTGCTTCTTCAGAAAGAATGCCTTTTCGAGTTAAAGATTCTAACAGATCTTCTTTTTCTCTAATCCAATGTTGTTGAGATGAATCTACTCTTCCAATTAATTTCATTGCTTGTTGCCTAATTCGTCTTAATTGAGAACGTGCTTTCCAAATTTCTTTCATATTTTTTAAACCATGTCTGGCAGATATGTCATGTTCCTCATCAATTCTAGCTTTTTTCCAAGGGTGTTTTGGCGTATCGAATTTAGGTCTTGAAAAT